>JAQBPF010000341.1 GCA_028287665.1 Deinococcus sp.
CTGACCCGGCGGGTGGCCGACCTGCTGACTGCCCTGGGTGAAACGCCAGACGTGGATGGCACCGTGCTGGGCGGCCTGCACCTGCCCGTGCAGCTCTCGGTGGGCGACCACGACCGCATGGTCAGCCGGGAGGACACGGTGGCGGCCTACCGGATTCTCCCGCAGGGCCGTTTGTTGGTGCTGCCGGGAAGTGCCCATCCGCTGGAGTCCAGTGTTCAGGAAGGGCTGGCCCCCCAACTCCGCGCCTTCCTTCACTGGACGGGCGGCTTGGGTTGAGGGCGGTGTCGAGGCTGACTCCTGTTCAGGCTGGATTCGCCTCTGCGGCCTCTGGTCGTCTGAGAAGCAGTTGCTGGCGCTCAGTGACCTCGAACCCCACCCCTGCATAGATGTCTTTGGCAAAATAATGGTCGTCGGCAACAATGACCAGCGGGCCTGAACAGAGCGTGCGCTGCGCGTGGTCGCCAGCGAAATGAACCAGGGTGCCGCACAGCCCCTGACGCCGGTAGGCCGGATGGGTGCCGACCGACTGAAAACGCAGCAGCTGGCCGTCGGTGTACACGCCCAGATCGGCAGCCAGCTCTCCGCCGACAAAAGCGCCGTACCAGAACCCCAGGCCGCTCTGAACCATGGCCCGGTAGCGCCGGAACTGGCCTTCTTTAAAGGTGCGGTACGCCGCCTCGGATTCTCCGGAGTCTTCTTCACGGCAGGCCACCTGGTTGTCGACCAGCGCCTGCCACGCCCCGTCTGTATCTGGAATGACCCGCAACTCGGCGGTGAGATTGGGCCGCTGGGGCGCGTGGAGGCCCGCTGCGCTCATCACGACGTTCTCTTCCAGGCGGTAGCCCGCGTCCAGAAAAGGGTGCAGGTGGGCCTCGCCCCTGGGCGGCACATCCCACCCCAGCAGGATGTGCCGGGTGCCGGGCGGCGTGCCCACCAGTTCGGCAAAGCGGCGCGTCCACGGCCCCACATCTCCGGGCTGCGGAGGGCGCTCAAAAATCAGGAAGTTGCCAAAGTAGTGCGTGGGATTGTCAGGATTGACGATGCGGATCACGTCGCCGCAGTCCTCGACAATGCCCTGGAACCGGGCGAAAATCAGGTCGGTACGGAATCCCAGAGAGTTGAGCTGCATGCTCCAGACTGTACGCAGCCCGGACGCCCCAGTGCATGGGCTGTTGTGCCTACGGCTGAGGCCTGCGCTCCACCGGATGTGATGAGCGCAGGCCGTCCGGAGAAGCCCTGCCTTCAAGCATGGCCCGGCGACGTCAGGTCTTCAGGTGGACGTCCCCAATTCCAGCGTCTCCTGCAGGTGCTCGGCAAACCGGAAGGTGCCGTTTCGTCGGTCGAAGCGCTGAGCCAGGGCGGCGGCTTCCGTGGCGAAGTGGGTTGCCAGCACCTCTGGACGGTACACCTGGGCTGGCTCGTACAGGGCAAAGCTGCGGGGCAACGAGATGCTGACTGTCCCCCCACCAGCCTCCAGGGTGTGCCACAGGGCCGCGCTGACCCCCAGAAATTCGAACAGGTCATTGCTGTTGTGGATGCCCAACGCCAGGTCCAGATGCTCTGCCCAGAGGGGCAGCGCCGTTTCCGTTTGCCCGGTCAGCAGCAGGTAACGCAGATGTTCAGCGATGGTGTCGATGAAATTGCGGTCGAGCCGGGCCAGACGCAGGCCCTCGGTGTGGGCGTGGCGGGCCTCTTCAGCCTGTCCCAGGGCGACCAGAGGAACCATCAGGTTGGCGTAGGTCACGGTCGGCACGTTGTGACAACTCATGTCCTTATCGATAATCTCGCGCCCCAGTTGGACGGCGGCCTCTGGATTGCCGCGCCAAATGTAAAAGTGCATGACCTTGTTCTGTTCACAGGCTTTGCAGTCGCTGAGCTGGTCGCGGGGCAGGTCACGCCAGGCCAGAAAAGCGGCCTGGGCCGCGCCTGGGTCTCCCAACTGCTTGGCGAGCATCAGGGCGTGGTAGGCCCGGTAGTGGCTGCCGTAGCCGTGTTCGCGGGTGCGGCGCTCGAAATCGGCTTCCAGTTTCCGCAGGCGCTCCAGCGGAAAGGCCGGGTTGTCCAGCGCGCCACTCAGAATCCATTTGTACATCCACATGATCTGGTAGGTGCTGGACTCGAACTGCTGGCGGTGCCGGTCGTAGGTGCCCAGCAGCCACGCAAAATGAATCAGGGCCTTGTCCGGAAAGCCGCTGAAGGCGGCGGCCTGAACCAGTTCGGTGCGGGCATTGAAGGCGGCCTCCCGGTCTTGCTGCGAGTCTGCCAGCCGCACCGCCTGTTCCAGAAAGGGGATGGCCCCTTCGACGGGGTCCTGCTCGGCGGCAAGTTCAAGAAGCTCGTCAATCGTTTGCATCAGGTGTGTTCCTTGGTTGCTTCAGGGTTCATATATGTCAGTTGAGGGTTTCTTGCCGTGCTACGCGGATTCCCCAGCGCATCATGTCTGCGAGGCCTGCCCCCAGCAGCCCCAGTTCCTGAGAACGCATGGGCTGGTGGCTCAGCAGATGGGCCTGCACGTACAGCATCTGCACCAGCCTCGAAAAGACCTCTGGCGCCTGCACATGCAGCAATTCCTGAATCAGGGGATGGTCGAGGTTCAGATGCAACTGGCTGACGCGCACCAGCTGGTATTCCTGCTCATACTCATCCAGAAATTCTGCGAACAGCTCGTCGGCCACCTCGCGGGCGGCCTGAATGTCGCCCAGTTGGCGCTGCTCCTCCGTCACGATCAGCAGGGCAGGCAACTCTGCCGGAGCGAAGCGCTTGACGGTCACCTCGCAGCCCAGGGCCTCCAGAACCTGATTGGCCCGGGCCAGAAAGTCGTCCAGCCCGCCCGTATTCACGTCCTCCAGGGTCATGGCATACGACTGGGCATCGACAATCTCCAGTTCTTTGCCCATGATCCCGGTGTACTTGCGGAGCAGCGGCACATCGTAGGTGTAGACCGCGTTGATGACGCTGTGGCCGTAGGCCCCGGCAATCTGGGCAATCTGCCGGAACTGATCCAGATTGGTCACCATCCGGATCAGATGTTCGCGCTGCACGTAGTCCCCAAGCTTCAGGCGTCCGGTGGAGGTTTCGAAAGTGAATTCATGGATCAGCAGACGGTAGAACGCGTCGTTCTCGATGGCGAGCGCCTTGATCGGCAGATGGTGGAGGGCAATAAAGGCTTCCAGCCGCGCCGGGTCCCGCTGGGCCAGTTGCTCGATGTAGGTCCGCAGCTGGGCGTCGAGGCTCTCGCGGGCCGCGCTGAGGGCGTCGTCCTCGTAAAAGGATTCCCGCGACGCGGTGGGCCGCAGACCCTCGACATTGATCAGGCAACGCACAAAGAAGGCCCAGTCGGGCAGCAGATTCCGGGCGTCGTTGCCCAGCAGCATTCGCTTGAGGTACACCTGATGCCACTGCCGACTTCCGGATTGCGTGCTGTAGGGCAGAATCAGGGCCACGCCGCGCACCTTGCTGCCCTCACCACCCAGGGCCACGACATCAAAGGCGTCCAGATTCAGCTCCCGCTTCACGTAGGCCAGCACTTCCTCGCGCTTGCTGGAATCGCCCGCTGCAAATGCCAACCACGGCGGCAGCACAGCATTGACGTGCTCGTACTGTTCGCCGTCGCTGACATGCACCGGATAGGGCAGAATCTGTCCGTACTTCAGGAGTGCGCCGCGCAGTTCGTCATAGTCAAAATAAAAATCCGTATCTTCGCGGGCATGCAGAATGACGGTGGTTCCGGGCTGAATCTGCTGCTGGAGGGGCAGGGTTTCCAGGGAATAGGTGCCGTCGGCCTGCGCCAACCAGCGCACTGGGGGGCCGCCCGCCGCACTCTGGGTCGTGACCTCGATCTCGCCGCTGACCATGAAGCAGGAGAGCAGACCGATGCCGAACTGGCCCAGAAAGGTGTCCCGGGCCTCGCTGATGCGCTTGGAAGACCGCCCGATGGTGGCCAGAAATTCATGGACTTCTGCTTCGGTCAGGCCCACGCCATTGTCCCGAAACTCCAGGCGCGGCAACTGGCCCTCAGTGCGGTGCAGCAGGGCCGTGATGCTTGGCTCGAACGGTTCTCCACGGTGTTCGCGGGCCGTAATGGCGTCCACGCTGTTTTGCAGCAGCTCACGCAAAAAGACGCTGGGATCGGAATACAGATGGTTGGACAGCAGGTCAATAATGCCGCGCAAATCGACTTTGAAGGCGTGTTCCATTTTTGACAGGATAAGGCTTCTTCAAGGCGGAGGAATCCACCACTTGAGCTAGGGTACTGACCCGCTGCCTAGAGGAAAGGGCGTAGGCCATGCCTTTGCGGTGGGCTCCAGCCTGCGCCCTCCCGTGGCTGGGCCACTCTTTCTGCCTTCAGAGGGTCATCAGGGTTTGCACCACCTGTAAAAAACCAGGAAGTTCCCGAGGTTTTTCGAGGTAGGCCACGGCTCCCTGATCCAGCACGGCCTGCACTTCTGTCGGATGGGCGTGGCTGCTCCAACACACCACCTGTAGCGGCGCCTGGGGAACCGAATACAGCTCGGTCAGCACCTCCAGGCCCACCGTTCCCGGCAGGTGCAGGTCCAGCACCACCAGCTGAGGCGCGTCAGCCGAGCGGCACTGCGCCAGGCCCGCCGCAGAGTCTGTGACCGACTGGACCTGCACGTCTGGAGCCGCGTCCTCAAAGGCCAGCTTCAGCAAAAGTGCATCTGCCAGGCAGTCCTCGATGATCAAGACCCGGCGCACTGCGGGAGCAGTCATCGCCTCAACAGCCGAGCAAACATCCACATGCGGCTTAGCCTAAGCGCTGCGCCGCCGCTCGTCCTTCATGGCGCGATCATGCTTGGGTCAGGCAACGGGGCGGGGTCAGAGAGCCGTGGCCCAGGTCAGAACATCTGAGCTGCAGGCGGGCGACGCCAACACGCGCAGATGACGGCCTGCCCGCGCTGGTTTACTGCACCTTGACCACCCAGCCTTCCGGCGCGGGCCGGGTGCCGTACTGAATGCCCACGAGTTCGTCGTAGAGGGCGCGGGTCACTGGTCCGACCTCGGTTTCACTGTGGAAGACATGGAAGTGATCTCCGTTCTGGATGCCGCCGATGGGCGTGATCACTGCTGCTGTGCCGCAGGCCCCGGCCTCGCTGTATTGGTCCAGCTGATCAACGAACACGTCGCCCTCTTCCACGTCCA
>JAQBPF010000342.1 GCA_028287665.1 Deinococcus sp.
ACTTGAAGCCTGCGCCGGGGTAGGGGTTCTCAAACTTGCAGGCTTTGGAAGCGTCGTTGCTGTCACAGCCACCGTTCTGCATCCGCAGGAGTTCCTTGTAGCCCTGATCGAACTCATGGTTGCCCAACGAACTGGCCTTCATTCCCATGCGGCTGAGCGCCAGGACGCTGGGTTCATCCCGCAGCAGGCTGCTGGTCACCGGGCTTGCGCCGATCAGGTCGCCCGCACCCACGAACACGAGGTTGGCATTCTTGGCCCGCTCCTGCGCCAGGTAGCCGCCGATGGCCTCGATGCCGCCCGCCCGCAGGGTCACGGTCTTGGTGGCGTCGGCAGGGTCAGGAATCTTGACGCCTGCAAATGAGGTGGCCTCCAGGTTGCCGTGAAAGTCGTTCAGACCGACCACCGTGACGCTGACGGGGTCAGCCGGACGGCTCAGCAAACTGCACGAGGATAGGGTGAGGGCCGCGCCGATGAGCATGAGGTTGGTTTTCATTCACTGTGCAGACTAAGAGCCTGCTGTCAGAGATGGGTGAACTTTATAAAAAATGAAGTCTGGATTAAGTGACGATTCAGAAGACCACGCGTGAGGGGTGGCCCACTGGTCTACAGCTTGATCAGACGAGGCGCTTTCAAGTGTTCCTTCCCTCAAGCTTGCCAGCCATGCAGAGAACATGGGCGGACTGTGGGCTTCCCGACCTTGAGGAGAAGCCGCAGCGCTTCCCCTGCAGAGCAGAAGGAAAGGCGGCCCGCTGAGATGAGGCCGTTGATGACGTTCGGTGTGGAAGGCCGTCTGTTGGGGCAGAGACGAGGAGCGCCCTCCCCTGGCTCGCCTTCCTTAGACGCGCTGCCCGCCGCTGCTGCCCCGCGTGACGCCGCCCGCGATCAGGTGGGCGGCCCGCAGCGGTTCAGGAATCCGGCCCGTCAAGGTCAGTGCGCCCAACGCAGCTTCGGCTTCCGGCAGGCTGAGGCCCACGCGCTGCACCTGCACACCCCGGCAGGGTTCCATCGGGCCAAGGGCTTCGATCAACCGCCATTTGCGTGCGCCGCCCGGCACCTGGGTCAGCAGGGCCGCGCGAATCCGGGGCAGATTGGGCGGTTTGCGGGCCACGATCAGCACGGGAAGTCCGGTGGCGGCGTGAAGGGCGGGGGCGTCTACCACGTTAAATCCAGCCAGTGCCACGCCTTGCAGCAAGATCAGGTGGAGATGTTCGGACGCGCCGCTGACCGCGACCAACCGGGTCAGTTCGGACGTGCTGTTGCGCCCGTCGCGCCGCACCCGCCCACTGACCACCGCGTGCAGGTCTCGGCGGGCGAACACGGTGCCGAAGACGGCCACGTTTCCCCGGTGGGCACGCTCAAATGGAGCATCATCGAAGCCGATGGCGTGGGAAAACTGTCTTACGCCTCTCTCCCCTCTGCCTGCCCTCCGTCCAGCGCGAATTCAAGGTCGCCCAGCAGGTCGCCGATGTCTTCTATGCCGATGCTGAGGCGCAGCAGGTTGGGCGTGATGCCGAGGCGGCGGCGTTCGGGTTCGGGCAGGGCGCGGTGCGAGGTGCCCCAGGGCCACGACAGGGTCGAAATCACGTCGGCAAGGCTGGGGGCCAGTGGAATCCGGCCCGCCAGAGCCCGCACGAAGGCCGGGGCGTCGTCTATATCGGCGCTGAGCATGCCGCCGAAGCCGTTGGGGTACAGATCCATAGCCAGGTGGAACTGGGGGTGATCCGACAGGCCGGGGTGGTACACGGCCCGCACGCGGGGATGGTTGACCAGCACATCGGCCACCGCCTGCGCGTTGCCGCTGTGGGCCCGCATTCTGAGGCCCAGGGTTTTGAGGCCCTGCAACGTCATCCAGGCGTCGAAGGCGCTCATGCTGCCGCCGTAGCGCAGCAGGCGGGTGCGGGCGGCGGCCACCAGATCGGCGCGGCCACACACCACCCCGCCCATCGCGTTGCTGTGCCCGCTGAGGTATTTGCTGACGCTGTGCGTGATCAGGTCTGCGCCGTGCTGGGCAGGACGAAACACGGCGGGGCTGGCAAAGGTGTTGTCCACGCTCAGCAGTGCGCCGCGTGCGTGTGCCAACCGAGCCAGGGCGGGCACATCCGGCACGGTCATCAGGGGATTGGTCAGGCTTTCCACGTGCAGCAGGCGGGTTTCAGGCCGGAAGGCCGCTTCGACTTCCTCCAGATTGCAGGCGTCCACAAACGACACCGCAATGCCCAACCGGGGGAATTCCTCGGCCAGAAGAGCGTAAGTGACGCCGTACACGCGGGCGTCGGTGATCACATGGTCGCCCGTTTTGAGCACGCCCAGAAACGCCGAACTGATGGCCGCCATGCCGCTGGCCGCCACCAGAGCCGCTTCGGTGCCTTCCAGCATCGCCAGCGCCCGCTCCAGCGTGGCCCCGTTGGGCGTGCCGTTGCGGTAATAGAACGCGCTGGGCTGTGCACCGCTCATGGCCCCTTCCAGCGCCTCCAGATCGGGGTAGGCGTACACGGTGGACTGGTAAATGGGTTCCACCAGTGCCGTACTCCCGTTGGGCCGCGCCACCTCACCCGCCCGCGCAGCCAACGTGGTGGGGTCGTAGGTGGGATGGGTGGAAACGGGATCAGTCATTGGGTTGAGAATAGGCGATTGACTGGGCAAGCAGTGGGCAAGACTCAGGGGTGAGTAGAC
>JAQBPF010000347.1 GCA_028287665.1 Deinococcus sp.
AGCGTTCGCGGGCGCGGGTGAGGTCTAAAGTCATGCCCCGCGTCAGCAGACGCACTCCACTGGCCGTGAGGGGCGGCTCCGGGCGGCGGGGATGCAGGGCGTACACCGCTTCCAGCACGCGGGCCACGGCTTCCAGCACACGCGGGTTGGCCCGCCGGGTGGAGCGCGGAACCGCCAGCGCATCGGCCAGACGGTCCAGGGTGGCCCAGATGGGAATGGTCACGCCATCGGTGATGTTGAACAGGCCGGGAGCAGGCCGCGCCAACGCCAGCCCCACCGCCTGCGACACATTGCGAACATGCGTCAGTTCGGTGTGAACCTCTCCCCTACCGTCCAGGCGCGGCAGCCTGCCCGCCCGCAAAGCCTGCGCCAGCCGAGGCAAAATGCTGGTGTCGCCGGGGCCATAGATACCGCGTGGGCGCAAGATTGTGGCTTCCGGGTGGGCGGCCTGCACTTCCAGTTCGGCCAGATACTTGCTGCGGGCATACAGGGAATCGAAGTGTGGCCAATGGGGCGGGCCAATCGGAGTCCTTTCCGAAATATTGCGCGTCTGCCCGGTGGCGTTGTACACGCTGGGGGTGCTGATATGTACGAGGCGCACGCCAGATTGGGCACAGGCCCGCGCCACTGCCGCGCTGACCTCCACATTGTCGGCGTAGAAGTCGGCCCAACGGCCCCACAGGGTAGAGCGGGCCGCCGAATGCACCACTGCGTCGGCATGGGCAATCAGACCCGCAAGTGCCCCACCAGTTCTCAAGTCCAGCGGGACGAACTGCACGCCGTCTGCACCGAGCGCCCGACCCCGCACCGCATCTCGCCCCAGGCCCCGCACCTCATGGCCGGACGCTGCCAGTTCGCGGGCCACCACACCGCCCAGAAAGCCCGTTGCACCCGTGACCAATACCCGCATAACTGTAGGGTAGCCCAAGGATTGAGAAGCTCGACAGAATGGGGACGCAGACCAAAGGCAACTTGCAGAGCGGTTGAGTAAACTGAACCATGACCCAGCCCCAAGACGCCACCACCAGCGGCAAGGCGTACACCGCCCCCGGCATTACCGTGTACTACGACGCTGTGCGCTGCCGTCATGTGGCGGCCTGCGTGCGCGGATTGCCGAATGTGTTCGATCCGCAGGCCCGTCCGTGGATTCAGCCCGCCAACGCCGAGGCGCAGGCCGTGGCCGCCGTGGTCAGAACCTGCCCGACCGGAGCCCTGCATTACGTGCTGGAGGGTGGCCCCGCCGAAACGCCCGACCCGGCCACCACCATTTCTCCGCTGCCCAACGGCCCGCTGATCGTGCGCGGCGACCTGACCCTGATGACGGCGGGCGGCCCCGTGAAAGAAGTCCGCGCCGCCCTGTGCCGCTGCGGGGCCAGCACCCATAAGCCGTATTGCGACGGCACACACGAGAAAATCGGCTGGACTAGCGATCCCCAGCCCACAAACGGAGGCTAAAGCAAGCCCAAAGCTTCACGCCTCTTGCTGGTCTGCGCCCCGTACACTGCCGTATGACTGCCACACCCAAGCTGCACATTCCTGATCTGATCCAGAAAAAACGCGACGGGCACACGCATTCCCGCGCAGAGCTGGAAGCCCTGGTGCTGGGCTACACGCGGGGCGACGTGCCCGATTACCAGGTGGCCGCGTGGCTGATGGCGGTGTACCTGAAGGGCATGACGCCGCAGGAAACCGCCGACCTGACACTGGTGATGGCGGCCAGCGGCGATCAGATGGAACTGGGCGACTTGCCGCGCACCGTGGACAAGCACTCCACGGGCGGCGTGGGCGACAAGACCAGCCTGATCCTGACGCCGATGCTGGCCGCGCTGGGCCTCACAGTTGCCAAGATGAGCGGGCGCGGGCTGGCCCACACGGGCGGCACCATAGACAAACTGGAAAGCATTCCAGGCTGGACAAGCGAGCTGGACGAAGCCCACTTTCTGACGCAGGCCCGCACGATTGGGCTGGCGCTGGTGGGCCAAAGCAAAGACCTTGCCCCCGCCGACGGCAAGTTGTACGCCCTGCGCGACGTGACCGCCACCGTGGACTGCCTGCCCCTGATCGCCAGTTCCATCATGAGCAAGAAACTGGCGTCGGGGGCGCATACGGTGGTGCTGGACGTGAAAGTCGGCGCGGGCGCATTTATGAAAACGCTGGAAGATGGGCGCGGGCTGGCGCGGGCAATGGTGGACATCGGCAAGCATTCCGGGCGACAAGTGCGGGCCGTGCTGACCGACATGGACGCGCCGCTGGGCTTTATGGCGGGCAACAGTCTGGAAGTGCTGGAAGCGCTCGACACCCTGCGCGGTCACGGCCCCCACGACCTGACCGAACTGTGCGTGTCGCTGGCCGTGGAAGCGTTGGCGGCCCAGGGCGAGGATGAGCAGCAGGCCGAAGCCCGCGCCCGCGCCACGTTGCGCGACGGCTCGGCACTCGCTAAGTTCCGGGCTTTTATCGGGGGACAGGGCGGCGACCCGACCTATGTGGACGACCCCAGCAAGTTGGACATAGCCCCCGGCAGAGAAGACATTGTGGCGACCAGCAGCGGATTCGTGGGCAAGATAGACGCCCTGAGCGTGGGCCGCGCCGTGCTGGTACTGGGCGGCGGGCGCGAGCGCAAAGGCGAGGCGATTGACCACGGCGTGGGCGTGGAACTGCTGAAAAAACCCGGCGACGCGGTACAGGCCGGAGACGCCGTGCTGCGCCTGTATCACCGCGATGGGCGCGGATTGGAAGTGGCCCGCGACCTGCTGACGGCGGGTCTGACCCTGCAAGCCACCGCCCCAGCGCCGGAAGCCTTGATCCTTGACCGCGTGAACTGACCTCCAGCTCCGACGTGAACTTTCTCGCAATCCCGCTCCGGCCTCTCTTTACAGCCGGGGTGTTACCTTGCTCTGTATGCGTACCATTGTCCTGATC
>JAQBPF010000416.1 GCA_028287665.1 Deinococcus sp.
TTGACCCCACCGCCGACGCGCCCCTGTTTGCCGAAGCCTGGGCACGCGGCCTCAGCGCCTATTCTCCGGGCGTCTACCGAACTCCCACGCCGCCGCGCCCCGGTTCCCGCGTGCTGCTGGTGGCCCAACGCCGGGTCGTGCGCGAAAACGTGAGCGAAGCCAGCGTGGATGCCGAGACCCTCGCCCGAGAACTGGGCACGGTCTATTCGGTGCAGCTTCATGCCTACGACGCCCCCGAAGAACTGGACTGGGCCGCCGTTCACGCCACTGGCCTGCCCGTGATTCTCGCGACCACCACCCGCCACCGCCAACCCGCCCTGCGCGGCGTGCAGCCTGATTTGCATTTGGCGCTTTATAACCCGTATGCCGTGCTGGACATAGATTCTCCCGCAGTCGTCTCGTTCGGCTTCCGCCCCGAAGCCCGCGCCGCGTTGCTGGGCTGGCTGGGCGGCCAGCGTTCCCTCACCGGACGCCTGCCTTTTGCCGGGATGAACGCATGACTGCTTCCACTCCCGCCGCACCCACTGCTGCCGAACTGCACGCGCTCTGGGCGGCTGCCTGGCCCGACCTTCTGCCCCACCCACGCGGCTTTGCTGATCGCCTGGGTGACCCGGCCCACCTTCTGTCTCACCGCGCCCCAGACGGAAGCTTGCTGGCCGCCCTCGCCCTGCGCCCGCCCGAAGCCTATGCCCACGCCCACATTCGCCTGTTGCTGGTGCATCCAGAGGCCAGAAGGCAGGGCCTGGGCCGCTCACTGGTCGCAGAAGCCCGCGAACGCCTTGGCCCCGTGGTGCTGGCCCTGGGCGAAGAACGCGGCCACTTTCTTCCCGGCCCCACCGCCCCGAGCCTTCCCTTTTTCGAATCAGTGGGCTTTACGCTCACAGGCCGCCAGAGTGTGGATATGGCCTGCGATCTGCGGCCCGCCCTGCCCAGCGCTGTCATTCCCGCCGGAATGCGCCTCACCACCACCGCCGAAGACGGCATTCTGTCCACGCTGCTGGCCTTCACCGAATCGGTCTTCGGCCCCCGCTGGACGCATGACGCCGGAGCCGTGGCCGCCCGCGACCCCTCGCAGGTGCTGGTCTTGATGAAAGGGGCACAGGTGGCCGGATTCGCCCTGACTGGCCTGGAAACCGACGCTGCCGTGCTGCCGTCCTTCTTTTTTCCGGATGCCCTGCGCCGTGCTGTGGGAGTAACGGGGTTGGTGGGTGGCCTCGGCCCCATCGGCATTGACCCCGATTTGCGTGGCGGAGGCGTGGGCAGTGCCCTGATGGTGGCCGCCATGACCCACCTCCAGACGCGCGGCGCACAGGCCATGGCCATCGACTGGACGGGGGTGGCTCCCTTCTACGAAAAGCTGGGATTCAGGGAATTCGTGCGCTACCACCACATGCGCGGCTAGGAGCTGGGGCGTGGAAACAGCCAAGCAACGCTGAGGGAAACCAAGACAGTTGGAACGTGGATGGGAGACGGTGGGAAAGCCAAACCACGATCTACGATCCACGTTCTTTCTGCCAACTCCAGTCTTACCGCTCCCAGGGCCAGGCGCCCGGTGCCGCCGCTATGCCCACGGTTCTTGGGCCGGTGTGGATATTCAGCACCGGATTCACGCCCGCAAAGCCCGCCCACACGATAGGATGGCGCGCCTGGACCGCTTTCAGGAGCGCGTCGGCGTCGGCCCGCTCGCTGCCGTACAGCAGGCCCAACCGCAGCGGTGTGCCCTCGCCAAAGCGGGTGGTGATTTGCGTGGCAATGGCTTCTATGGCACTCCGGTAAGAACGCACGCGGGCCAGATTGGTGTACGCACCTGTGGCCTTGTCCACCGTGATGACCGGCTTCAGGTTCAGCAGGCCGCCCACGGTCGCCTGTACGCGTCCGATGCGTCCGCCGCGCCGCAGGTATTCCAGCGTCTCAATCGTAAAATACAGCTCGGTTTCCTGCTCTACGGCTTTCATCCATTCCAGCGCTGTACCCATGCTTTCGCCGCGCTCGGCAGCAGTCACGGCGGCGTGAACCTGAAACGCCTGCGCCGCGCTGAGCGTGCGTGAATCGTGCAGCGTGACCTTGACGCCCTCGGTGACCTGCGTGGCCTGCTCCGCCGCGTTCCGGCTTCCGCTGAGGCCCGCGCTGATGGTGACGGCCAATACTTCCGGCGTGCCCGCAGCCCGGTAGGCGTCGGCCCAGTCCTGCGGCGTGGGCTGGCTGCTGGTCGGATGTTCGGGATTGGTCGCCAGTTCGCGCAGCAGGTCTTCACGGCTGATGTCAAAGGTGCGTCTGCTGACGCTGCCAAAGTTGACGCTGAACGGGGCGATGGGCACGCTGTTCTTCAGCTCTGCGTAGGCGTCCAGCCCACCATCGGTCACGACTCCAAACTGTCTGTCTCCAGTCATTACTGAATCACCACCTTATTCATCTGCTCGATAAGTTTGAGGGCCGCCGTATGGTCCACGTCGCTGCCGATCATGTTGGCCGCGGCCCGCATCAGGCCTGCCGTCTGCGCCAGCATCGGGGCGCTGCTGTGCGTGCTGTTCACCATATCCAGCGCAATTCCGGCGTCTTTGGCCAGCAGCCCCAGCCCAAAGGTCGCCGGAAACTCCCGCGTCAGCACCCGCGCTGGAATCAGGTTCTGGCTGGCATTGCTGCGCCCGCTGCTGGCATTGATCACGTCCAGCGCCGCGCCCAGATTCACGCCGCTGCGCCCCAGCACGGCCAAACCTTCTCCGGTGGCCCACAGCGTCACCGCCAGCAGGGCATTGTTGATGGCCTTCACCGCAAAGCCCGCGCCCGTGTCGCCCACCCGGATCACCCGTCCCGCGAAGGCGTCCAGCAGGGGCCGTACCCGCTCCAGGTCAGCTTCCGGGCCGCCCACCATCACCGTCAGTTGGCCCGATTCCGCGCCGCCCGTCCCGCCACTGACCGGGGCATCCAGGAACGCCACGCCGCGCCCTGCCAATGTTGCCGCCTGCCGGGGGGCCGCTTCCGGATGTCCGCTGGTGCAGTCCACCCACACCGCGCCGCGTTTCAGGGCAGGCAGGGCAGCCAGCACTTCATCCAGATCGGCGCTGGTGGGCAGGCAGGAAAACAGCACGTCGGCTTCGGCCAGCATGTCGGGTGTGGCGGGTTCGCTTCCGTGGGCCTGAGCATGTGCCTCGGCGCGCGCCGCCGTGCGGTTCCACACCAGCGAGCGCCCGCCGCTGGCCTGTGCATGGCGGGTCAGATGCGCGGCCATCG
>JAQBPF010000418.1 GCA_028287665.1 Deinococcus sp.
CGGTGGCGTAGACCTTGCCCGCCTCATCGACGATCTGCGCGTTGGCGGTGGCCACCTGCCGTGACACGCTGATCACGTTGGCCACTGCACGAACCTCGCCCATGCCCCTGCGCAAGGGGCGCAGGTACTTCACGGCCAGATCAAGGGTGGTGTAACCCACTCCGGCGGGCAGCATCGTGTGGATGGCGCAGCCCAGGGCCGAGTCCAGTAGCGTGGCGTACACGCCGCCGTGGACACTCCCAATCGGGTTGTAGTGAAACTCATCGGGGCGCAGGCGGAAGGTCACTTGCCCCGCTTGAACGTCTTGTTCATTGGCGATGTGAAACCCCAGGGTCTGGCCAATCGGCGGCGGCGGAAAATCGCCCCGCACCATACCCCGTAAGTAATCTAAGCCGCTCAGACTGGAGGCGAGGCCCGCGCCAATCAGCGGATCCTGCCAGCTGTAGGTCCGCGTACGTAAAGGAGAATTGAGTTCGGATGGCTTGTCTTCGGTCTGGGTCATGTCGCTCCTGGGTTTAACATGCAAGAGAGTGCAAACGGCCTGCCGTTCAGTAGGGGAGAGCGCAGAACATTCAGTCCGGGGAAATGAGGGCAGCGGTGGCCCGTTCAAGCACCTCATCGGAGAGCGGGGTTCCTGCGGCGGCGCGGGCCACCTAGAGGGCGCCGATCAGCGTGCAGGCCGTGACCAGACCGTCGCGTCCAGGCTGATCCAACCAGGTCCCCAGCTCGGCCACCCCCCCCGTCAGCAGCGTGCGGGTCTCGGCGTCGTCGCTGCGGGCAAGGTCGTGCATCAGCCCGGCGGTGGGACAGCCCTGTCCTGGGTGGTCGCGGTGGGCAGCAGAGAGGTAGGTCTGAATGAAGTGGTGCTGCGCGGCGGCGTGGTCGGCGGCGCTGGCATCCAGCCGGGCAAGCCGGGCGGTCATGGTGCCGTAGGCGTGGCGGGCGGCTTCCGGTAGCAGGGCCTCTTTAGAGTCGAACTGGCGGTAGAAGCCGCCGTGGGTGAGGCCGACGGCGGCCATGATGTCCTGGACGCTGACGTGATCGACGCCGCGCTCACGGAACAGTTCGGCAGCGGCCTGAACCGTGCGTTCGCGGTTCTGGGCCGCCTGGGCTCTGGACACTCTGGGCATGCTTGCTCCTTTGAATGGCGTGGGTGAGAGGTGCGGGGAGCCGACTCGGAACGAACGCCCGTTGACTCTCTTTAGATAATCAGTGTAATCTATTTTTAGATGATACATCTCATCTAAAAGATGTGAGGACGCGGTTCTGAGTGATCAGCCTCCCCGCAGTCTTCAGGAGAGTCCATGCAAATTAAAAATTCCGTTGCACTCGTCACCGGAGCCAACCGTGGCCTCGGCCTCGCTTTCGTCCAGGCCCTTGTCGCGGGCGGGACGCACAAGGTTTACGCTGCCGTCCGTGACCCTTCCAGCATTCGGATTCCAGGCGTGGAGGTGATCCGGCTGGACGTCACCTCGGCGTCCGACATCGCCGCCGCTGCCCAGCAGTGCAGTGACGTGACCCTGCTGATCAACAACGCTGGGATCTCGGACGCCCAGGGTCAGCTTCTGTTGCACGCCAGCAGCACTCAAGCCGCGCAGCGTGAGTTCGGGACGAACGTGCTGGGACCGCTGCAACTCAGCCAGTCCTTCGCGCCAGTCCTGGCCCGGAATGGGGGGGGCGCCATCCTGAACGTGCTGTCCGTCCTGAGCTGGGTCAATGTTCCTGGGGCAGCCACCTACAGCGTGTCCAAGGCCGCGGCGTGGTCGCTGACCAATGGCCTACGCCACGAACTGCAAGCCCAGGGAACCCAGGTCACTGGCCTACACGCCGGTTACATCGACACTGACATGGCGCGCGGCGTGATTGGAGACAAGACTGCGCCGGAAGAGGTGGTGCGCCAGGCGCTGCTGGGCATAGAAGCGGGACAGCCCGAAGTGCTGGCCGACGCGGTTTCCCAGCAGGTTCGTGCGGGACTCTCGGCCACACCGGCAGCCTATTTCTGAACCCAGCCGGTCCGGAGATCCGGGCCGATTCTGTTTTCACATCTCACCCGTCTGACCTCATGGTCTGACCGGATCAGCAGCAGGTTGAGTGATGCAGCCTGGATGGAGTCCATCCCGCCGCCCTCAAGGAGACCGCCATGACTCAGCACGCGTCCGGCCAGCTCACTTCACAGATCGCCCCGTCCCCCTGGCCAATCTTCCTGACCGCCAGCATCGCCGTGCTGCTGATCTCCATCGACGCCACCGTGCTGTACGCCGCCTTTCCCTCCCTCTCCCGCGCCTTTGCAGAGGCGCAGCCCAGTGATCTCTCCTGGGTCCTCAACGCCTACACCGTCGTGTACGCCGTGCTGCTCATTCCCGCTGGCCGTTTCGCCGATCTGTACGGACGCAAACGCATGTTCCTGATCGGCTTGGTGATCTTTCTGGTGGCTTCTCTGGGCTGCGGTCTGTCCGGCCAGGTCTGGGTCTTGATCTTCTTCCGGGCGCTTCAAGCCGTTGGCGCGGCAGCCCTGCTCCCGGCCTCGCTGGCTGTGGTGCTGGGAGCTTTTCCCACCGAGCGCCGCGCTGTCGCCGTCAGCCTCTGGGGAGCGGTGAGTGCGCTGGGGGCCGCCGTTGGTCCCAGCCTGGGGTCCTGGCTGATTGAGCTGGGCGGCTGGCCCTGGGCTTTTTACCTGAATCTGCCGCTGGGTGTCCTCTCGGTCTGGGGAGCGGGCCGCCTGCTGAAATCTGCCCCCCCCGAAGGCATTCCAGCTCGACTGGACGTGGTCGGCCTGCTGCTGCTGATGGTCAGCGTGGGGGCCGTCGCGCTGGGCCTGGTGCGCTCAGAGGCGCTGGGGTGGACCTCACCGGCGGTGCTGGGGTCTCTGATCGGGGGCGTCCTGACCCTGCTCGTCTTCGTGGCGTGGGTGCGGCGGGCCACGGCCCCGGCAGTGGACCTGACGCTGTTCGACACTCCCACCTACCGCTTTGTCAATCTGGCGACGCTGAGCTTCGGGATGGCCTTTTCCATGATGTTCTTCTCGTATTTCCTGTTCATGGCAGATATCTGGCACCTTCCGCTGGCTGTGGCGGGCGTCGCCATCCTGCCCGGCCCGCTGCTGGTCATTCCCACCTCGGTGATTTCGGGGCGGCTGGCCTCGCGGCTGGGGCACCGCCCCCTGCTGGTGGGCGGGAGCCTGATCTTCGCGGCGGGCGCGCTGTGGACCATGCTGGTGCCGGGTTCCACGCCGTCATATCTCGCCCACTGGCTGCCCGCACTGCTGCTCACAGGTATCGGCACCGGGATGGTGTTGCCGTCCCTGTCTGGTGCCGCCGTCTCGCGGTTAAATCCCGCCCGGTTCGGGGTCGGCAGCGCGATCAATCAAGCGGTGCGTCAGATCGGCACCGTGCTGGGCGTGGCCGTGACCGTGGCGCTGCTGGGAGGCGCGTCAGCGCAACTCGCCGATTTCAGGACTGTATTCGGTTGGGAGGTGATGCTGTGCGTGGTGACGGCCGCGCTCTGCCTCTCTGTGGATACCCGTCCCCAG
>JAQBPF010000420.1 GCA_028287665.1 Deinococcus sp.
CGTGGCGGTGTTGTCGCCTGTCCAGACGGTGGCGTGCCGCTGAATTCCGGCGTACCCGGCGCGGGTCAGAATCCACGGGCGCAGGTGCGGGCTGAACTGGGCATATCCAGCCCGCGAAGCCTCGCTCATGCCGTTGGCGTAGGCGTTATGGACTTCTATGTGGGGGCGGTTGCCGTGCCGCGCGTCGTAGGGCAGGGTTTTGCCTTCCGTGACTCGCGGTTGCCGCAGCGAAAAGCAGGCGGGTTCGTTCATGTCGTTCCACTGGCCCGAAATGCCCAGATCGGCAAACAGTTGGTGGCGACTGCCCCACCACGCCACCACCTCTGGCCGCGTGAAATCGGGGAACACGGCAGGATCGGGCCAGACCTCGCCCACCAAGACGTCGCCGCGTGCCGTGCGAACCAGATGATCTCCGGCCAGCGCCTCTTCGTACACGTCGTAACCGGGTTCGGCCTTCACACCCGGATCGACGATGGGGACCAGATGCACGCCCTGTTCCAGCATCTCGCCCACCAGCGCTTTCATATCGGGAAAACGGTGACGGTCCACGGTCCAGACCTTGTAAGCGTCCATGTAATCGATATCGACGTACAGAGCGTCCAGCGGCAGATCGCGCTCACGGTAGCCTGCCACGATGGCGCGGAGTTCGTCGGCGGTTTTGTACCCCCAGCGGCTCTGGGCGGCTCCCAGGGCCCACAGCGGCGGCAGGGGCGCGTAGCCCGTCAGCTCGGCGTACCGGCGCAGCACATCGGCGGGGCGCGGGCCTGCCAGCACGTACACATCCAGTTCTGGCCCCGCCGACGCGAAGGTCACTTCCTCTGGACGCCTGCGGGCCACATCGGCCTCCATGCGCCACGGCTCATCGACGAACACGCCGTGCGCCTGACCCGCCGTGTCTACCACAGTGGTAAACGGCACCGACACATACAGAGGATCGGTGTCGGTGTGGTGCGGAAAGCAGTCGGTGTTCCAGAACGTCAGGTGCATCCCGCGTTTGTCGATGGGGCCGACGCGCTCGCCAAAGCCCAGATACGCGGTGCCGTGTGGAGCGTTCAGCGTCAGGCGGGTGCGGTGCAGGTCAAAGGTTTCGGCGTCCAGTGCGCCGCGGGCATTGGGCGGTTCGCCTGACCACAGAGAGGCCTGAGCCAGCACCCGGCCCCGCTCCAGATCACCGTCCAGCACGATCCACGCTCCGGTTTCCCGGTTCAGCAGGCAGCTCAGGCCGCCGCCCTGAATGATCAGTTCCGCGCCTGCTTCCCGCACCTGCACGGCTTCGGGAGCCGCCACATCGGGCCGCACGGCAAACGACGGCTTGGGCGGCAGCCTGGGAAAGGTGTAGGTGCCCGCCCGCGCCTCGGGGGCCAGGCGCAGCCGCAACACGCCGGGCAGGGGCACACTGACCAGCACCACATCGGTGTCCCCCCAGACGCGAACGGTGGAACCCTCGGCGGCAAAATGATCGAGTCTCATGCTAGGAGGTAGGGTAGCGCGTGGGATGGCAACCCCCCCGTAAAGGGGCGCTTCCCATCCCTGAGGCCCTGGCTCAGAGGCAATGTGTAAAGCCTGACAGGAAAGGCGAATGCTCAGGCCAGCGGTGTTGCCCGTGACCCTTGGGACACTTCACCACCCTGCCCCGCGCTACCCTAAGTCCATGAAGTGGCTTCGTGACCAGCACCTCGCGCCCATTGTGGAAAAGGTGGACGCAGGCGAGCGGCTGTCGTTTGATGAAGGCCTGCGGCTTTACCACACCCGCGACCTGAACGCCCTGATGCGCCTCGCCAACACCCGGCGCGAGCAGATGCACGGCGACAAAACCTATTTTGTGCATTCCATGCGGCTGGAATTTACCAACATCTGCTACGTGGGCTGCACCTTTTGCGCCTTTGCCGCGCACAAAACCGAGGAGCGGGCGTGGGACTACTCGCCCGAACAGGTGGTGGAGCAGGTGCGGCGGCGCTACCTGCCGGGCATTACCGAACTGCACATGAGCAGCGGCCACCACCCCAACCACAAGTGGGAGTACTACCCGGCCATGGTGCGCCAACTGCGCGAGTCGTTTCCCGACCTTCAGGTCAAGGCGTTTACGGCGGCAGAAATCGAGCACCTGAGCAAGATTGGCAAGCGGCCCACGCTGGACGTGCTGCGCGAACTGCAGGCCGCAGGCTTGGCCGCCATGCCGGGGGGCGGGGCAGAAATCTTTGCAGACCGCGTGCGCCTGCAGGTTGCCAAAAACAAGGTGAAGGCCGACAAGTGGCTGCAAATTCACCGCGAGGCCCACACGCTGGGCATGCGAACCAACGCGACCATGCTGTACGGGCACATCGAAACGCTGGAAGAACGGCTGGATCACATGCACCGCCTGCGCGACCTGCAATCCGAGACGGGCGGCTTCCACGCCTTTATTCCGCTGGCGTTTCAGCCGTTGGGCAACACGTTGGCGCAGAATTTGGGCAAAACCGACTTCACCACTGGCTTGGACGATCTGCGGAATTTGGCCGTCGCCCGCATCTACCTCGACAATTTCCCGCACATCAAGGGCTACTGGGTCATGATCGGGTCGGAACTGACGCAGGTCAGCCTCGACTGGGGCGTGTCCGATATTGACGGCACGATTCAGGAAGAACACATTGCCCACGCGGCGGGCGCGACCAGTCCGATGGCGCTCAGTCAGGCCGGAATGGTCAGAATGATTCAGCACGCGGGCCGCACGCCTGTACTCCGCGACGCCTACTACAACGAGCTGGAAGTCTTTCCGAAGGTGGCAACCCTGGCCGGAGGGGAGGCCGCAGACTGAATACCGTACCGCCGGACTGGGCCGCATTGGATGAAGTCCTGCGGCTGGACGACCTCTGGAACGCCGCCTACCACCACCGCGACCCGGAGCGGATGGCCCGCGTGCTGGCCCACGATTGGATGGCGTTTTTTCCAGATGGGCAGGTGGTCTTCCGCGCCGACCTGCTGCGCGAGATGGTGAATAATCCGGCTGCCGCGTTGGTGTTCGAGCGCCATGCCTCGCGGGTGTACGGAGACGCAGCGATTACGCGGGGCACGCTGTACGCGGGCGGCGAGCGGGTGCAGAGTTTCCTGCGCGTGTACGCCAAGAGGGGTGAAGAATGGCAGGCGGTGAGTGTGCAGGTGGTGCCGTGAGAACTCGCTTTGCTCGTGGTCTAAGGGTCAAAGGGTCTAAGGGTCTAGAACACCCAGCGGCCCAGCACCTTAGACCCTTCGACCTTTCGACCCTTAGACCTGCACGGGGACGACAATGACGGCCACTCCTGCCACCTACCGCGCGGGCTGGATTCACTTCACCAACGTTGCGCCGATTCTGGATTCGTTGCAGTTGCCGCCCGGTGTAAGCGCCATCACGGGCGTGCCCACCGAGATGAACGCCGCGCTGCTGGACGGCACGGTAGACATCGCCAATATCAGCGTGGTGGAATTTATCCGCAACGCCGACAGGCTCGAAGCCCTGCCCGATTTTTCGGTGAGCGTGTTGGGGCCGGTGTATTCGGTGAATCTGTTTCATACCGCGCCGCTGCACGCGCTCCGGCGAATTGCCCTGACCAGCCAGAGCGCGACCAGTGTGGCCCTGCTGGAAGTGGTGCTGAAAGAGCGTGGGCTGACGCCTGTGCTGGAGCGGGCCGAGGGAACCCCAGAAACGCTGCTGGCCGCAGGCTTTGACGGCGTGCTGAGAATCGGAGACAGCGCCCTGCGCGAGTGGTACGCCGCCGTGGGGCCGTTGACGCCCGAAACTACCATGACGGCCCTGCCGCACACCGGACGCGCAGGCGGGCAAACGGTCCACGTGACCGATCTGGCCGAGGAATGGTTTGCCATCACCGGACACCCCTTCGTGTTTGCCGTGTGGGCCTACCGCAAAGGCTATCCGCCCCCGCCCGACTTGGTGCAGGCCATGCGTGAGGCGCGGCGGGAAGGGTTGGGACACCTGGCAGACGTGGCCCGCAGACACGCCCTGAAATTGGGGTTGCCCGAACGGGTGGTGCAGCATTACCTCTGGAATTTCAGGTATCACCTGGAGGAACCGGACCGCCTGGGCCTGACCGAATTTGCCCTGAAAGCCGTGCCGGGGCACGCACCGCTGCACTTTGGGGCAAAGCCAGGAAAGCGGGTTGTAGACAGTCGGTAGTGGGCTGCGGGAACACCAAGAGCAATCTCAACTTCTGTGCCTCTCCCATACCTGACAACACCCCCCCGCAACCCCTGTACCCTGAAGCCATGACCCTCTCCCCCACCCCTAGCCCTATGGGGGCCGAGCTTGCTGGCGTACTGGCAACCGCTGTAGATGCCGAAAACCGTGTGAACGACGTGCTGTGCGGTCACCTGACCACTGAAATGATGAGCGCTCAGACGCCCGGCGGCGGCATGACGGTGGCGCAACACTTGGCCCACATGGCCGGATCGACCAAGTTCTGGCTCTCGCAACTGAATGAAGGCGTGGCCTCTCCTCTGCCTGTCCTGTACGACGAAACCCAAACCGACGCTTTTGTGGCCCAGGACGATCCTGCGCGGGCCGCCGCCGTGATGCGTGAAGTGTGGACTGCGGCGCTGCATACCGCCACCACCGCCACCGCACCGGGCGACCTGCCGCACCCCTCGCCCGCCCAGTTTGTGCTGCATATGCTGGGACACACCGCCTACCACCGGGGCCAGATTGCGCTGGCGCTGAAGGTGAGCGGGTTTCCCTTGCCCGACGAGGACCGGATGTGGGGACCTATGCGGGGCGACGCATGACAGGCGAACCGGAGACAGCCCACATGGAAGCAGCCCACTCAGAAGCAGGCTTTAAAAACCGCGTGCTGGCGCTGGTGGCCCGCATTCCCGAGGGCCGCGTGATGACCTACGGACAACTGGCGATGCTGGCCGGAACTCCGGGGGCGGCGCGTCAGGCGGGGTTTGTGCTCAATTCGTTGGTGGGCGGCTCGGAGTTGCCCTGGCAGCGCGTGATCAATGCCCAGGGCCGCGTCAGCACGCACAAGGTCGGCTTCGGCGATATGCAGGAGCGCTTGCTGGTGGCCGAGGGCGTGGTACTGGACGCTTCTGGCCGCTGCAACCTGAGCAAGGTGCAGTGGTGGCCCGAAGAACAGAAAGATGCCCCGCCCGAAAGCCTGTTTTAATAGCAAGTTGAGCAGAAGATACAATTGGGCCAGAACTTCCTTCAAACCCTTGCAAGGCATGAAGGGAATGCCCGGTGAAAGTAACAGAATGCCTGGAAAGCGGGCCGTATGCTGACACCATGAGCAGCCTGAAACGCGGAAGAAACAACCGAACGAGGTGGATTGCGGGCGACGTGCTGTCTTGGGCATTGGGCGTGACTCTGGGCGCATTGCTGGGTGTGGTTCTGTTGATCGTACTGCCGCGCACGCTCCCCAAACCCGGCGGCGCAGCGGCTCCCAATACTGAGGGCACCATCTCTGCACCCGCCGAGACGCCTCAGAGCGGCAACGGTACCCAGAGTGCTGCTGCCAATGCCGCGCTGGGCAACGACCCCAACAACGCCAACGAGGCTGCACAGGGCAACGTACCCGAAACGGGCGGCACCCGCGACAGCGATATTCAGACCACGCCGCAGGCAGGGATGAGCGGGGGCGACCCGGCTTCCAGCGACTCGACCGACTCGGCGCGGCAGGCCGCAGCCAACACAGACGGCGGCGCGGTGGGCGACAGCAGCGGAACCACAGACACTGCCGCAAACACGGGCAACGCCGCAGCGGGCAGCAATTCCACTTCCGCAGGCTCCGGCGCTATGGATAACGGTGCTATGGGCACTGGCACGTCTGACACCGACACTGGCACAGCGGGGGCCGCCGCGACCAGTGAAGACAGCGGCACCAGCAGTGCAGCCTCCGGGACTTCGGACACCAGCAGCACCAACACGGGCGCAACCGACGCCAACGACAACGGCGCTCAGACCGCTGCACAGCAACGCGCGGCCACTGCTGAAGACACCAGCAACACCCAGAACCCCGACGACCAGACAGGCACCGATGCCGGAACCACGCAGGGAACTGACCCTGACGAGGCAGCGGCCCGCAACAACGATGAGGCGGGCGATCCCAGCAATGGCCGCGCTGTATTTGCCTCCAACTGTGCGGGTTGCCACGGCCAGAATGCAGAGGGCAATATCGGCCCCGCCCTGACCACCGCCGACGGCCCCAAGAGCTGGACGCTGGGAGAATTCACACTGGCGCTGCGCCAGGGCAAAACGCCAGAGCGCGTGCTGAACGCCACCATGCCCCGCTTCAGCGAAACGCAGATTACCGATGAACAGATCGCGGATTTGCAGGCGTATATCAAGACGTTGAACTAAAAGATCAAACCCTCCGCTGCCTGCACCATGGGGCGGCGGCTTCCTTGTACCGGGAATCCAAAGTCCTGAGAATCCAAAACAAAAAATCCGCCCTTCTCGGACGGTGATAAGGAAAATATAGCGCGGTATGCAGGGCCTGTCAACTCATGCATATTTGAGAACCGGACAAAAGTCTGCATATTCAGGAGATGACGCCCTCAGCAATACTGCCAGTCGGTAGTCTGAGCGATTTCGTGCAACCGTACCGCACGTTGTTCCGAGATGAACGCCTCTTCACCGCGTTTCTGGCGCCGCTGAGCGGCATACTGTCGAGCGGCACGACACGTGTGGCACAGATGGCCCGCGTCGCCCCCGGTACGGGTGTGTGCCCGCAGGCGGAACGCC
>JAQBPF010000436.1 GCA_028287665.1 Deinococcus sp.
GAGGCCCGTACAGATTGACCTGCTGCCCACTTCAACAGAGTGGATCAGATTCCCGTGACGATAGTGTCAGAGTAAAAGTAGATTTGACCACCGTCAAACCCTGAAACAGCAGTGATCTGACCCATTCTTTCTTGGGCCAAGGGTGACCAGAACCCAGCCAGAGAAGGAGCCGCGTCTTCAGGTTTCCTGCTTGTCATCCCCCATTTACGTTGTCCACGATCTGACCTGCTGGGGTTCATTCCTTCCCCCATTCAGGGGCTAGACCTGACGAAGCGTTGCCGATGGGCGTCACAAGACTGTGTGAGTATTGAAAATAGAATGCTATCGATTACACAGGCGCGCCTAACCTAGTGGTGTCCACCCCTCGAAGAGTGCTTCCATTCTCTCTTCTTCGCCAACCGCCAAATCAAACTTCTCATTTCTGACCTTCTGGAGTTTACCTTGAACTTTTTCTTCCCAGTAGTACGCCAGTTGTATTGCTTGTTGATGATGTGCAGCTTACTCGTTGCCTTTTCCGCCGCCCAGGCCGAGGGCAGCAAAGAACTCAATAACAGCGGCGGCAGCCGGGTCTATCTGGAGTGGAATCCAACGGCCTTCCTGGGCGGAAATCTGGCGCGGCGTACCCGAATCCTGGTGTACGTTCAGGCAGGCGAAACCATCAACCTCGGCTCCAGCGTCAGCAGCAGCACCGATAGCAAAGACATCGTGTATACCAGCCCATCCGGGGCACAGGCAGGCGTGTGCGATGTGTTGGCCACCGGCGCTGGCCTGATCAATACGCTGGCCAAGGAACGTGCCGGGCCGCTGCCCAACGTGGGCGGCTATACACCCTGTGTGGTCACGGCCACCGAAACAGGCGTGTACGCCATCGAATTTCACAGCGGCGGCACGGGCGATCCTACGCCCCAGGCGGCCACCACCGAAATTACGGCAGTCAATCAGGCCGCCAGCGTCGCGGCCTGGGATGTCACGGTTCGCAGCGGGGCCGTCACCTTTACCGGGCGGGCCTTTACACCCTATCTGGCCGTCAATATGGGCAGCAACGGGCAATCTCTGAGCAGCAACGTGTACGTGCAGACGCGGGACGGCTATCAGTACCGGGTGGATTTCAACGGCGTAGACCCCTACGGCTTTATTCTGGTCGCCAACCGCACTGGATTTGCCCTGAACAACAAAACCACCTTTCAGTCGTTGCAGTTGGCCGGCAACGGCGCAACCATTCCGGCTGGCTACACGGTCGGCAACGAAAATGTTCTCGACCTGAATTCCTTTCACAAGATCTATTTCAACCCGCCCAATTCGAGTCTGCCCACAACGGCGGCGGCGCCCGGCGGCAGCATCTGGCTTCACCCTGTGACCACCTTGCCCAGCGATATCAACAGTGTGACGTTTACGGGGCAAGACGGCACTCCAGGCCAATTTGCACCCGGCACAGGCGGCACCTTCTCCTACAATGCCCTCGGCACAGGCACGGTGCAGTTCGCACTCGACCTCAACAACGACGGCATTTACGGCAACGCCAATGACCGGGTGCTGTTCGGAACGGCAGACCTCGGCACGAACACCCTGATCTGGGACGGCAAAGATGGACAGGGCCTCGCGGCCGCCACCTCCGCCACCATCCGTGTGCGCGCCGAACTCGCGGCGGGCGACGTGCATTTCCCCTATATGGACGCGGAAACCAACCTGAGCGGCGTGATCATCGAGCGCCTGACCTTTCCAGATGCCAACACGTACACCGTGTACTGGGACGACACGCCCCTGGCTCCTGTGGCGGCAGGCAGCAGCACCCCCAGTCTGGGAACACAGGGCACCAGCAGCGTCAGCGGAGCGCACCGCTATCCCACAGGCTACGGTGATAACCGCGGCATCGATACCTGGGCCCTGTATCCGTCCGGACGCCCTCTCTATCAGAATCTGGCCACCCCCGGCATAGCCGATGTCTCTGTGACCAAAACGCATAGTCCTGCGGTGCTGACCCTGGGCCAACCCCTGACCTACACCATCACGGTGACCAACACTTCAACCCTGGCACGGGCCAACGGCGTCAGCGTGACCGACGCCGTGCCCGCCGCCATTACAGGCACCACCTGGACCTGTACGGGCACAGGCGGGGCCAGTTGCGGGGCCAGCAGTGGCAGCGGCAACACCATCAATGCCACCG
This sequence comes from Deinococcus sp., assembly GCA_028287665.1. Classification (GTDB taxonomy): domain Bacteria; phylum Deinococcota; class Deinococci; order Deinococcales; family Deinococcaceae; genus Deinococcus. The sequence goes on from JAQBPF010000436.1 coordinate 2,165, forward strand.
TGAATCTACCGCCCACCACCAGCGTCACGTTCACCGTTTCGGGCACGCTCAGCAGCACCTATGCCAGCAGCACCCTCAGCAACACCGCCAATGCCACCCGCGGCGCAGACACCACCGATCCCAACATGAGCAACAACAGCTCCACCGACCTGGCCTCCGTTGACGTGGCCGATGTGGGCGTCGTCAAAACTGGCTTTACGGCCGCCGCTCCCCTGACCAACGTGACCTATACGCTGGTTTTTACCAACAACGGCCCAGCCAGCGCCACCATCACCCCCAAAGACACCTTCAACAACTCTACGTTTGTGAGTGCCAGCGACAGTGGCTCGGTCAGCGGCAACGTGGTCACCTGGCCCGCCGTCACCCTGACCAACGGCCAGAGCGTGACCCGCACCGTGGTACTGAGGGTCAGTGGAACAGCGGGCAGCAGTGCCAACACCGCCTCCTTCGTGAGCACCAAGGCCGATCTGGTGGCCGGGAACAATACCAGCACGGTCGCCACCAACGTACAGCTCAACAGCGGCCCAGATCTGGTCGTTCAAAAGAGTGGACCCGCATTGATCCGGGGCCAGGACAGCGTGTTTACCCTGGTGCCCCGCAACATCGGATCACAGGCCACCACAGGAACGATCACGGTGGTCGATACCCTGCCCACCGGCCTGACCTACCGCGACGCCACTGGAACAGGCTGGACCTGTACCGGCACGGTGGGCGGCCAGACCGTGACCTGCACCCGCACCCTCACGCTGGCTGCCGGAGCCACGGCCCCCACCATTTCGGTGACGGCCAACACAGCCCAGGACGCCGCCGACTCGCTGACCAACACGGCCACGATCTCGGGCGGTGGAGATTCGGCGGCGGGCAACAACAGCAGTAGCGTGACCTTGCCCGTCAGCAACCTGGCAGATGTTCAGGTCACCAAGACGCCCGCCGCCAACAGACTGGCCAGGACTGACCTGATCTACACCCTCGCCGTCAAAAACAACGGGCCGACCAATGCAGCCAACGTGGTGGTCAGCGACCCCCTGCCCGTCAACGTGACCTATGTCAGCTCGAGCGACAGTGGGGTCTACGCCGCCGCCAGCCGCACAGTGACCTGGCCGGGCTTTGTGCTGAGCAGCGGAACGACAGTCAACCGCACAGTGACCGTCACCCTGCCTCTGGAGGGCACAGTGCTCAATACGGCCACTGTCAGCACCACTACGCCCGAAAGCACGGCGGCCAACAACAGCAGTTCCTCCAGCATCACGGTGACTCCGGTGGCCAACCTGGAAATTCAGAAAGACGGTCCGGCCAATTACGGTCCGCTGGCCAACCTCACCTATAGCCTGCGGGTGGCCAACTTCGGCCCCAGTTCTGCCGGAACGGTGACCGTCAGCGATACGCTGCCCGCAGGAGTGACCTATGTCGGCAATACGGGCGGTGGCGTGTACAACGCAGCAACCCGTACCGTCACCTGGACGGCGGCCAGTCTCGCGGTGACGGGGCCAGACAGCAATCTGACCTACACCGTCACAGTGACCACGCCTGCCAGCGGCCTCCTCAGCAACACCGCCACGGTCAGCAGCGTGACCAACGATTCCACAGCGGGCAACAACTCCAGCACCGTCAGCACCACGATTACGCCCGTGGCCGACCTTCAGGTCAGCAAAAGCGGCCCCGTGACCGTGCTGCCCAATGGCGACATCACCTATACCCTCAGCGTGCTGAATCTGGGGCCGAGCACCGCCACCGCAGTCAGCGTGACAGACCTGTTGCCCGCTGGAGCCACCCGGCAAAACGTGGGCGGCGGCACCTATGCGGCGGGCGTGGGCGGCGGCACCATTACCTGGACCCTCCCCACGCTGGCCAGCGGAACGACCCAGAACTATACGGTGGTGCTGCGTGCGCCTGATACGGCGGCCACGCTGGTCAATGCGGCCCGCGCCACCAGCGCCGTCTCTGATCCTGAGACCACCAACAACGACGGCACCAACCCCGCAGCGCAGGCCATCACCACCATCAACGTCAATACCGACCTCCAGATCACCAAAACTGCGCCTGCAACCGTTCGCGGCGGCGCGCCCCTGAGTTACACCATCACGGTGACCAATGCTGGCCCCGCCGACGCCAACGGCGCAGCCCTCAGGGATGCAGCCATCACGGGCTTTGCGTCCACCAGCATCACCTGCACTCCCAGCGGCAGCGCCACCTGCCCGTCCGGCCTGAGTGTCACCACGTTGCAGGCGGGAACCGTTGTGCCCACCCTTCCGGCACTGGGCAAACTGATCATCACGCTCAGCGGCACGGCAGCCAGAAGCGGTCAGATCGTGAACACAGCCACGGCCAATGTGCCCAGCACGCGCACCGACCCCACGACTGTCGGCGGCACCAATTCGGCCTCCGCCACCACCGACACCATCAATCTGACCCTCAGCAAGAGCGTGCAGAACCTGACCACGGGCGGCGGCGTGAGCACCCTGAGCACCGGCAAACCGGGCGACACGCTGGAGTACTGCATCACCTATGTCAATTCGGGCAGCGCCTCTCTGCCCAACCTGACCCTCACCGACACACTGCCCGCCACCACCCAGGTCGTGCCCACCTCCGCCTACATTCCCGGCAGCAACATCCGTTTTGTCAGGACACCCGCGCTGCCCATCCCCGATCCGCTCAATCCCAGCAACGCAGCGGGCGATGATGCAGGCACCCTGACGACCGCCCTCACCTACCTGGTAGGCACGGCGGCCAGCGGTGAAACCGGGAAGGTCTGTTTCCGCGCAAATGTGAAATAGACGGCGCGAGTTCAGACAGAAGAGGGGGCAGACATCTCGCGTCTGCCCCCTCTCTTTTTGCCGCTCTTTTGCCCCTGCGCTGGTTTGCCCCTGCTCTGGCCTCAGCCCTTCTTCTGGCCTGCCGCGCCCCGGTTGCCGGGCGCGTTCTTCACAGCCTGAAGCAGTTTGCCGATGGCGCGGGCCACGTTCGCGGCTTCCTCACGCACCTGTGGGTCGCGGCTCAGGTCGGCCAGTTTTTGGGCGGCGCTGCGGGCAGCATTCAGCAGGGACTCGGTGGGGATTTTGATGCGGGCCTTGCCGGGGGGCACACCGCCAGCGCCACTCATGCTCGGTCCTGAACTGTATGCGGCTGAGTTGTGTGCGGCTGAGCCGTATGGTTCTGGGGCATGGGCGCCTGGGGCACCGGAGCCTCAGACTGAAGGAGCCAGAGGGCGCGGAAGGGGGCCAGACGGGTGGTGGCCCGCTGCAACGTAAAGTGCGTGCCCTCCACTGCATCGGTGGCGTGTTCGCCCAACTGGTCGCGCAGCAGGTAGGTGGGAAAAGCCACCTCGTGTTCGCTGAAGTTGTACACGCACAGCATGACGCCCAGCGGATGGTCGCGGCGCAGCAGCAGCACGTGTGGATCGGGGCTGGGCACGGCGCGGGATTCGATGCTGGCGTGCAGATGGGGCGTGCGCTGGCGGGCAGCAATCAGGGCGCGGAGTCCGGCGTTGACCCTGGCGGCGGGTGTAGAAGGGTCGTCCTGCACTGTTTCGGCCAGCGCCCAATCCATTTCGGGGCGGTGAATCCAGCGGTTGTCGGGCGCGTGGGCGGGGTCATCAGCAAAGGTGTAATCGTTGAGGAGGGCCAGTTCGTCGCCCATGTAGAGCAGGGGCACGCCGCCAAAGCCGAGGGTGACGGCGTGGGCCAGCAGCAAACGCCGCACCGCGTGGTCGGTCCATTCGGCGTTGCCTGCGTCCAGCGCGGCTTCCAGGCCCGCCAGGCTGGCCGCGCTGCCACTGATGCGCCGGTCTCCGGTGGCGGGGTTGTACTGAAACACCAGCCCCCGCGCAAAGCTGCCGGGATGCTCGCCACTGTAAAAGTCGCTGAGAAAGTGGCGGTGGCCGGGGCCACTCAGGCCCACGCGCCCGGCATCCTCGTCGCTGATGGCCCAGCCGATATCGTCGTGGCAGCGCACGTACATGCCCCAGGTGGTGTTGGTGGGCTTGGGCGGAAAGGCCAGCAGCGCCGTCTCGAACAGGCGGGTATCGCGGCTGGCGAGGCTGCTCCAGATCTGTACCATCAGGCTGTTCTGATAGGCCATGTCGCTGACCTTGCCGTGATGGTCGCGGGTGCCGAGGTAATGAATCAGGTCGGCGGGGGCCACGATGGCTTCGGCCTTGAAGGCCACTGCCGGGGCCACGATCCGGATGGCCGCCCGCAGCGCCCGCGTCAGGAGATGGACTTCAGGCTGGTTCTGGCTGGCCGTGCCGAGGCGCTTCCACATGAAGGCGATGGCGTCCAGCCGAAAGACCTCTACGCCCCGGTTCGCGAGGTGCAAAATCAGGTCGGTGAACTCGCGGAACACCGCCGGGTTGCCCCAGTTCAGATCCCACTGATAGGCATTGAAGGTCG
>JAQBPF010000487.1 GCA_028287665.1 Deinococcus sp.
GGCTTGATCAGTTCGACCACAAACGTCACGTTGTCGCCGGGCATGACCATTTCCACGCCTTCGGCCAGTTCCACCACGCCCGTCACATCGGTGGTGCGGAAGTAGAACTGGGGACGGTAGCCGCCGAAGAACGCGCTGTGACGTCCGCCTTCATCCTTGGACAGGATGTACACGCTGGCTTCGAACTTGGTGTGGGGCTTGATGCTGCCGGGCTTGGCCAGCACCTGACCGCGCTCCACGTCATCACGCGCCACGCCACGCAGCAAGACGCCGACGTTGTCGCCCGCCATGCCGGAATCCAGCAACTTGCGGTGCATTTCGATCCCCGTCACGGTGGTCTTCTTGGTGTCGCGCAGACCGATGATTTCCACATCGTCCTGAACCTTGACGATCCCGCGCTCCACGCGGCCGGTGGCCACGGTGCCGCGTCCGGTGATGGTAAACACGTCTTCGACGGGCATCAGGAAGGTCTTGTCGGTGTCACGCTCGGGGGTGGGGATGTAGGTATCCACCGCGTCGAGGAGTTCCCAGATGTAGTCGACCCATTTGTTGGTGCCGCGCTCCATCTTGGGGTTGGCGACCAGGGCGTCAAGGGCCTGCAGGGCGCTGCCCTTGATCACGGGCAGGTCGTCGCCGGGGAACTCGTACTTGGAGAGCAACTCGCGCACTTCCATTTCCACGAGTTCGAGCAACTCTTCGTCATCGACCATGTCGACCTTGTTCATGAACACGACGATATGGGGCACGCCGACCTGCTTGGCGAGCAGGATGTGCTCGCGGGTCTGGGGCATCGGGCCGTCAGCGGAGCTGACGACCAGAATCGCGCCGTCCATCTGGGCGGCGCCCGTGATCATGTTTTTGACGTAGTCGGCGTGGCCGGGGCAGTCGACGTGGCTGTAGTGGCGCGCGGCGGTGTTGTACTCGACGTGGGCGGTGTTGATGGTGATGCCACGGGCCTTTTCTTCAGGCGCCTTGTCGATCTGATCGTAGCGCTGGGTCTCGATGCTCGGATCAGCGGAGGCCGCCGTGAAGGTGATCGCCGCCGTCAGCGTGGTTTTGCCGTGGTCGACGTGTCCAATCGTGCCCACGTTCACGTGGGGCTTCGTGCGCTCAAACGTTCCCTTTGCCATGATCTGTACTCCCTCCAAGAGGTGGATTCACACGCAAAACCGGCCCTTTGATCGGGTCTCCCCCGCGCATACCGCAGGGTTCGGGTGGTGTGTGCCCACATTGGGTTGATTCTCGCCAGGGCAGTGTCCCACCATGCTGGCACGCTGCACCGGAACCGCGCGGAGTAAAACTACCCGCGAAAGCTCACGGCGCACCGACTAAAAATGCTACCAAAAACAAGCTCAAGGTTCAAGGCCCTCTTCATGCAGAGTCTGAACGGGTGACGGAGGGGCGACGACGCCGGGTTCAGCCGCCGTCGGTGGCTCAAACCAACTGTGAAACAGAGCCAGAGCTGGAGCATCAATCAGGAATGTTCCCGCCTCTGCTGCCGCGTTCCGCACCGCCAGGCGGCGCTGAAGCTCGGGCAACGGCACATCTAAAAAGATGACTTGGCAAGGCACGCCGATCTGTTTGGCCCGCAAACGGTAGAGGTCGCGTTCAGCCAAGCGCCAGAATCCGTCGTCCAGCACCACATTCACTCCCAAACCCAGCAGACGGGCCGCCAGTTCCCATTGCAGATCGCGGACAACGGCCAGCCGCGCATTGAAGACTTCACGCGGCATGTGCTGACCGAACAGCGGCACCATCCAGTCGTCGGAAGACAGGCGGAGCGTTCGCCCCCGCAGTTCCGATGGGGCCTCCAAGTGGCGGGCCAGTGTGGTTTTGCCGCTTCCAGGCAGGCCGCACAGCAGCGTCAGCGTGGGCGTCATCTCAGACCGATCTACTTGCTGGCGTAGGCTTGCACGTCTTTATCGAACGCTCCGATCAGCATAAAAATGCCCAACACCGTCCCGATAGGAAAGAGCAGCAGGCTCAGCACGCCGATCACGATGCTGGACACCCGGCCCCAGCTTTTGCCTTCCAATAGCGCCTGGCGCGTAAAATACAGCAGCAGCACGATGGCAGATGTGATGAAGAAGGAGACCCACAGAACTGTGGTCACCAGTTCAGGCGACATAGGCGCGACCGTTGAACCGAGTGCGGCTTCAAGTTGGCGCACCGTGTCATTGAGGGTATCGCCCGAAAAAGGCAGCGTCAGCAAAGACACCGCGTTATAGATCAGACCGATCAGCAGCGGTATGGTCACGAAAGTCAGGCGTGCGGGGCGGGGCACAGGGGGCGGAGGCGTGGGCAAACTCATCGTGCCCAGCCTAGCCTATAGGCGAGCAGACCACAGGAAGGCCGCCTCACTTGCAACGGAAGTGGGCGGCCCAACCCATCGGCACGGTTTAGCGACTGGCGAACCGCTGCACGTCTGGATCGAACGCGCCAATCAGAATAAGGACGCCCAAAATGGTGCCAATCGGAAAGCTGAGCAGACCTAGAATGGCGATGACGATGGCGGCGATTCTGGCCCACCCTCTCCCCTGCCCCACCGCGCGGTAGGTCAGGAAGACGAAGATGGCCCAGGCGGCGGCCACCACAAAGGTAATCCACAGGGTCGCGCCCGTGAAGACGCGCATCAGGCCCAACTGATCGGCGGTAATGCCGCTCGTCGAATCGGTGGCCGCCGCTCCCATGATGCTGTTCATGACGGGGGCCAGGAACGGCAAGATCAACAGTCCCAACAGTTGCAAAATGAACATGATCAACAGTGGCGTCGTGACCCAGGACAGTTTTTGCGGCTTCATAAGCTCAAAGTAACACGTTTCGCAATTCGCTTTAACGCAAATAAAGCATGAAAAAGCCCCCAACCACCCAGGCTGGGGGCTTTCAGAGTGCGTTGTGCTTACTTCTTCATCAGTTGCTGA
>JAQBPF010000505.1 GCA_028287665.1 Deinococcus sp.
CCGCCGGATCATCGCGCCGTTGTCCGCGCCCGCCCTCGCCACGTTGGGCCTGGTCACGTTCGTGCAGTCCTGGAACAGCTTCCTGGGGCCGCTGATCATCTTCCGCAGCGCCGAGACCTACACCGCGCCGCTGGCTCTGCGTACCCTCCAGGGCATCGCCAACACCGACTGGGGAGCGCTGATGTGCGGGGTGGCCCTCACCGTACTGCCCCTGCTGATCCTGTTTGCCATCGCCAGCCGCCGCCTGATCGACGGTCTGACCAGCGGCGCGATCAAAGGCTAAACCCAGTTCGTCCTCTCCCCTCTTTTGGAGTTTCCATGACCAGCTTGCCCCAGACTGTCTCCACCCCTGAAGTCAAAGTCTCTGACCTTCTCCGTTCCGATTTTCCGGCCAACTTTACCTTCGGCGTTGCGACGTCGGCCTTTCAGATCGAGGGAGCCACGCAGGAGGGTGGGCGTGGGCCGAGCATCTGGGACACCTTCTGCCGCGAACCGGGCCGGATTCGGGACGGCAGCAACGGCGACATCGCCTGCGATCATTACCACCGCCTGGACGAAGACCTTGACCTGATTGCCCGCCTGAACGTGTCGGCGTACCGGTTCAGTGTGGCGTGGCCGCGCATTCAGCCCACCGGCAGCGGCGCGGTCAACGAGGAGGGACTCGCGTTTTACGAGCGTCTGGTCGACGGCCTGATCGAGCGTGGGCTGGAGCCCCACCTGACCCTGTACCACTGGGACCTGCCGCAGGCGTTGCAGGACCTGGGCGGCTGGACCCACCGCGATACCGCCTACCGCTTTGCGGAATATGCCCGGATCGTGGCCGAGCGCCTAGGGCCAAAAGTCAAAAGCATCGCCACCCTGAATGAGCCCTGGTGCAGCAGCATTCTCAGCTATCAGATCGGTGAGCACGCTCCTGGCTGGAACAGCCGCCCCGCCGCTCTGGCCGCCGCCCATCACCTGCTGCTGGGGCACGGACTGGCCATGCAGCAGATGCGGGCGCTGAACCTGAAGGCTGAGCTGGGCCTGGTGCTGAACCTGGATTCGGCCTACAGCGATACCCCGGACGATCTGCCGGGCGTGCAACTGGCCGACGGAACCTTCAACCGCTGGTTCCTGGACCCTGTGCTGCGCGGCCAGTATCCACACGACATCTGGGTTCACTACGGCGCCGACGTCCCAGACGTTCAACCCGGCGACCTGAACATCATGCAGACCCCTCTGGATTTCCTGGGCGTCAACTATTACTCCCGCACCTTCGTCAGTGCAGCGGGCCGCAAGCCGCAGGGGGCCACCTATACCGACATGGGCTGGGAAGTGTACCCGCAGGGCCTGACCGACCTGCTGGTGCGCCTGCACCACAGCTATTCCGACCTGCCGCCTCTGCTGATCACCGAAAACGGAGCGGCCTACCCGGATCAGCTCGGTGCCGACGGAGAGATTCACGACGCGCCCCGCGTGGCGTACCTCAAGCAGCACCTGAATGCTGTGCGGGAGGCCATCACGGCGGGCGTAGATGTGCGCGGCTACTTCGCCTGGAGCCTGATGGACAACTTTGAGTGGGCGTACGGTTACGGCAAACGCTTCGGTCTGGTGTATGTGGATTACGACACCCAAGCCCGGACCCTGAAAGACAGTGCCAAGTGGTATCAGGAGTTGTTGAGCTAGGACGGCGTTCGATCGGAAAAGGATGAATTTTGGCAGAAGAACGGACAGGGATGTTTTCCCGACTGTACGAGTCTTATATAAAATCCGTATAAAGCAAGCAAAGGAGACGGGCCACTCTGTGTTCAGGAGTGGCATGTCTCTTTTGGTTTGATCTTGCTCCCAATTGCACCTGAGTTCGACTCTCCAACAGGTCAGACGAAGGAAAAAAGAGCGCCAGGCCCCGTTTCAATTCACGTAAATTTTCCTCTTGGGCACCCAGAGTAGATAACAGTAGAGCCTGTCGTTCTCGTGTTGGCTTCTTCTGTCCAAAGGGTCAAATCGTCACAGGCAAAGACGTTTCTGTTACGCCCTTCCTTCTAATCTCACGGTCTAGACGCCTGTCTACATCTGGCTGACCCTTCTTTTCTGCACCAGACAGGCTTGACCGCCCTCCTCACCTGCTGGATCTCCTCCGTTAAAACGAGTTTGCCATGACTGAACTGATGTCTCCCCGATTCTCAATTATTGTGGCTATCTATAACGCGGAACGTTATCTGGAAGAGACGTTGCGGGCATTCTTGGCACAGACTTTGACCGAGTTCGAGGTGATCATGGTCAACGATGGCTCGACCGATCACAGCGCCGAGATCGCCCAGAGGTTTTGCGAACAGGACCCGCGTTTCCGGTTGTTTCATACGCCCAACCGGGGCATCTCGCCCACCCGGAATCTGGCCGTTCAGCAGGCCCGCGCCCCCTGGATTGCCGTGTGTGACGCCGACGATACCTGGACGCCCAACAAACTGGAAGTGCAGGACCGTTTTATTCGGCAGTGGTCGGTCACCCAGACGGAGGAATTGATGGCGCTGGGCACAGCGGGCGACCTGATTAACGGCAAAGGCGAGCAGATCCGTGTGCTGACCCCGGAAGCGCGGCCCTGGCCTGCCGCACTGCACAACGACTCGACCCTGCAAGAGCTTCACATGATCAACTCTTCGGTGGTCTTCCGGCGCGATGTGTTTCTGCGGCTGGGCGGCTACCGTGCCGAGTACACACCAACCGAAGACACCGATCTGTGGGTCCGCTTTTCGGAGCAGGGCGCAGTGATCAACCTGCCCGATCCTCTGACCCACTACCGCATGCACGGCAGCAATGTGTCGGAAAAGCAGTACATGGTCATGATTTTGAATGTTCGGCGCATTCAGGCCAATACCGAGCGGCGGCGCAAGCAGTTGCCCGAATGGAGCGCCGAGCAGTTTATGGCCCATTCGCGCCTCAACCGCACACAACATGCCCGCACCATGAAAA
>JAQBPF010000017.1 GCA_028287665.1 Deinococcus sp.
ATCAGTTAGATCACGCGATGGGCAGCCCGCAGGCCATTAAGGTGCTGAACCAGACGTTTCCGTGGGCTGAAGCGTACCTGGCCTACGACCAGCAAACGATTCTGGGCAGGTTCGCGCCCAAGCCGCCCGCATGGATGAACAAACAGGGCGGCGGGCGGGGCATGCAGGCTTGAGGGAAATAAATCAAGACTTGGCCGATGAAGCCCTGAGATGGGGCTGGATGCTCTGGGTGGGTGTGGCGTCGTGGCCGGAAATTATCGTTTGGGCCGATGGCTGGATCATGCAGCTTGAGCATTGGCCGAATGAACTCACCGAAATCAGTCTGTATGCCCGTGCCCGCGACGCTGATACGACTCAGGCGCTCCGTGATCTGGCGCGGGCTGGACAACCAGCAGAGGCGGCTAGGCTGTTGGTAGGCCGCGTATTGGCACGGCTTGATGCGTGTGACAATCCTCATGAGTTGATTTATCGGCTCTGTCAGTTGAGCCAGATTGAGTTTGAACGGCTCTATGCTCTCCTGCCCGCAGAATTCAGCGACGCCATCTACGGTTTACAGCATCACCGCGAGAGTATTGACTCTGAATACGGCTAGCTCAAAAGGGATGCTGAGGTAGATACGCTCTGGCTCAGGCAAGAGGCCCATAGGGTTCTCTCCGGGTTGATTTAGCTCAGGTTGGAATCCCGTCCTAAAGCCCCAAATGCCCCCGCAAACGCTCATCCAGTTCGCTCATCAAGTCGGCGGGCAGATGCCCCAGCGGGCGGCGGATGCGGGCTTTGCTCACGTGGCGCACAAATTGCGGTTGGGCTTTGCTGTCATGTTCTAGACCGCTGCGCTCTACGGGCAACAGCAATTCAAACGGATAAATGCGTTCGGTATTGCTGGTCACCGGCACAACCACGATAGCCGGGGAGTGTTCGTTGGCGAGATTGTTGGTGATGACGATGGCGGGCCGGGTATTGTTGGCTTCTCCTGCTTGGGCGGGCGCGAAATCAATCAACAGCAAGTCGCCGCGCCGGATCAGGGGAATTACCACGCAGCTTCTGCGGAGGCGCTTAAGCCATGTCCACTGTCTGTATCAAACAGGGAATCGGCCTGCATTTCGGCTGCCGATTCACGGTAGGCGCGGGCCAATTCTGCTTCCTGAAAAGCTTGGAGAGCTTGCTGCACGACTTCGCTGCGGCTGAGGTGATGGCTCTCTTGGTAGGCCGTGACGAAACTGAGAAGAGGCGTGGGCAGGCTTACGGTGACTTTCTCAGCACGGGTCATAGACAAAGTATAAACGCTTGGTGTGACCAAAAAGTAAGACTATTTTGGTTTAAGCGAACTGCCGCTGCATCAGCAGCAATTTCAACTCGTGTGGACTCGTCGCCGTGTGCATGGCATCTTCCTCACTCATCAGCCCTGTAGACACCAGTTCGGCCAGATGTTGATCGAAGGTGTGCATTCCGCGCATGCCGCCTTCTAGGAGCGCCTGCTTGATTTCCTCGGTGCGGTTGGGGTCTTTGATGCACTCGCGCACGGTGGGCGTGCCCAGCATGATTTCCATGCCCAGCACGCGCCCGCCGCCCAGCTTGGGCAAGAGGCGTTGGCTGACCACACCCACAATCGTTTCCGACAGGCCCAGCCGGATTTGCTCGCGCTCGTGTGGGGCAAAAAAGTCGATGATGCGGTTCACGGTTCGCACGGCGTCCTGGGTGTGCAGTGTCGAAAATACCAAGTGCCCGGTTTGGGCCGCACTCAGCGCCGCTTCTACCGTTTCTTTGTCGCGCATCTCGCCAATCAGGATCACGTCGGGGTCCTGGCGCATGCTGGCCCGCAGTCCGGCGGCAAAACTGAGCGTATCGCTGCCCAGTTCCCGCTGGGAGATCAGGCCCAATTTATCGTTGTGCATGATTTCGATCGGGTCTTCCAGCGTCACGATATTGACGGGTTGAGTGGTGTTGATGTAGTCGATGATGCTGGCCAGGGTGGTCGTTTTGCCGCTGCCCGTTGGACCAGTGACCAGGACCAGCCCGCGCTCGTGGCCTGCCAGCCCTTCAAAGGTGGCGGTGGGCAGCCCCAGATCGGCAAAGCTGGGAATCGGTTTGTGTTCAATGACGCGCATGATCAGGCCCACCGAACCGCGCTGGTGATAGGCATTGACACGGAAACGCGCCACACCGGGCACACCGTAAGCAAAATCGGCGTCGCGGCGGGTCTGAAAGTCTTCCCACATGCCGGGACGCGGCATCATTTCGGTGGCAAAAGCTTCGACGTGTTCGGGCGTCAGGCGGCTTTCACCAAAACGCCGAATCTCTCCATTCACTCGGGCAGCTGGTGCGCTCCCGGCACGCAAATGAATATCACTGGCCCCTTCACGGACCATCACGCCTAGCAGTTCCTTCAGCACACTCATGCCCCACACACTAGGGTCGGGGGTCTTACAGCTTTCCCCCGTTCAGAGGGGTGAGGGCCTGAAGGGTGGTGCTTCATCCAGACACGGCCTTCAGCGCCCTTCTTGCCCCCCAGAATTCAGAAGGTGGCTCAACTGCGCTCCCGTCCGCTGCGCTGCGGAAGTGGGCTGCTCGGCCTGATTCCGCAGACGCTCTTAGCGGCCCGCTTTGAGTTTCCGGCTTTCCAGATCGGCGTGCTGGGTCAGGTACTGAAGCCAGCCTTTGGCGGTCAGGGGGCCAAAATCGTTGTGTTCAATCTTGAGGTCGTCGTTCGGTGCGGCGGCGTGCAACTGGCGGGCCAAATCCACACTGCGGGCGCGGGTCTGGGAAAGGAGGTCCTGCAATTCGCTCAGGCTGGCGTCAGCGGGTGGGCGGTAGGGGCTGTAGTCGTCCTGCTCCATGGGCCGCTGTCCCAGAGCCACACGCAAACGGTTCTGGCCCCAGCGCTCTATGCCGATAATGTGGGCCAATACTTCACGGTTGCCGGGGGTGTCTGTGGCGCGGCCTGCCCGTCCAGTCAGGAACATGCCGCCCCGCTCCAGCGCCTGCCCCAGCCCCGCGTAGCTGGCGTTGCGGGCGGGCCGTTCCAGCAACTGCGCCACCACCAGATCTTTGACCTGCTGACTCACGCCTCCCTCACCTGCCTTGCGGTTGCGGGCCAGCAGCGCCGCCCCCGCTGCCACGCCCACAGCAGCCACCGTGACCACCACGGGAACAAGAGGAAGGGGAGTGGCGGAGGATTTAGAAGTCATGCGTCAGTGTAGGCGGTGGGCGCGCGGCGCGAAAGATTGCGCGGTCCCTAGAGAGGCCGCGACTCTATCACCCCTCTGGGGGTGCCGATCAGCGTCACCTGTGAATCGGCAGGGCAGGGCAACTGGCCCCGCAGCATCAGCCCGTGTGCCAGCGTCCATTCCGGCACCTCCAGATGCAGCCCACGTGCGCCCCAGCCAAAGCCCTTACTCAACCTTCCGCCGGTGTGGTCGGTCGCCACACACCCCAGCACAGCGGCCTGCGCCCCGTCCGGCTTCAGCTTCGGCTCGCCGTGTGCCGCCATCTTGGAGAGGTTCGCGCCCGCCGATTCGGTCAGTCGCCAGTACCAGCCTTCCTTTTTCACGTTGGGTACGTACAAGGTGATACCCGATTCCAGGGCCAGCTTTCGCAGCGGCAACAGGACCCGGTCTGCCCCCACGATCAGGGTGTGCAGCGGCGCAACGTGGGGATGCTTCAGCAGCTCTCTGGCGGCCTCCCGCGCCCCAGAAAAGTTGGGGTGATGGCCGTGTGGGGGCAACGGATAGGCACACAGCCGCGCCCGCTCCAGTGCGTCCCAGACAGCGGTGCGGTGTGCGCCTGCCGTGGTAGGCAGCAGGGGAGAGGTCATGGGTGTAGGAAGAATAGCGGCCCCTTCGGCAAATCTGCCATGCGTCCTCAGTGAAATTGCGTAGGGTGAGGCTGTGTCCTTTCCTCTGACAGATGATTTTACCCACGCCCTGCAACTGGCCCATAAATGGCATCTGGGCCAATTCCGCAAGGGCACGCTGACGCCGTACCTATCGCATCTGCTGGGCGTGGCGTCGGTGGCGCTGGAATTTGGCGCGACGGAAGCCGAAGCCATCGCCGCCCTCCTGCACGACGCACTGGAAGATGGGCCTGAGAATTTGACGGCAGATAAGAACAAGCGGGCCAAGAAACGCGGGCATCTGGAAAGGCAGATTCTTGCTGCGTTTGGCGAGGAGGTGGCCGATCTGGTGCGCGGTGCCACCGAAGAAAACCCTCTGGTAGACGGCGAGAAAGCGCCCTGGGCTGGACGCAAACTCGACTATCTTGGAAAGATCGGTCGTGAGGGAGCCAGTTCGTTGCTGGTCAGTGCCTCCGACAAGTTGCACAACGCCCGCAGCATCCTGACCGACGTGCTGACTGAAGGCACGACGCCGGAAGCGCGGGAGGCCTTCTTCAGCCGTTTCAGTCAGGGCCGGGAAGGAACCCTGCAGTATTACCGCCTGCTGTCCGATGCCTACAGGAAGGCTCCGGGTGCAGAGGGGCGGCCCCGACTCCAGGCCCTCTTTGCTGA
>JAQBPF010000034.1 GCA_028287665.1 Deinococcus sp.
GGTGGCGACCAGTTCGGGGCGCACATGGGGCGTGAAGGTGGTGGGCGTGACCGGGGCCTCATCGGTGGTGGCCTCTCCACCCGCCGCCAGATAAGCGGGCCAGCCGCCGTCCAGCACATACACCTCGGCGTGCCCCAGCCAGCGCAGCAGCCACCATGCCCGCGCCGCGTAAAAGCCCTGCCCGGTGCTGGGGTCATCGTAGGCCACCACGATGCTGCCGTTACCGATGCCCGCCGCGCCCAGCCACGCTGCCAATTCCTGCGGGTCGGGCAGGGGATGACGGCCACCCTTGCCGTCAGGCTGCACCGGGCCGCTCAGGTCGGTTTCCAGGTCGGCATACACCGCGCCCCGAATGTGGCCGCCCATGTAGGCAAAGCGCCCCACCAACGGGTCAGACAGGGCGTAGCGGCAGTCCAGCACCCGCAACCGTGATGCCGTCTGGGAATCGGCCAGATGCTCCAGCAGCCACGCAGCAGACTTGAGGGGAGAGGGCAGGCCAGAAGTGGGCACGGCGTCGGTCATGCCCGTCAGCCTACACCGTGGCGCGGCGCGGATAAAAACAAAAAAATCCGCCCTGCTCGGACGGTGATAGGGAAAATATAGCGTGATATGCAGGCGGTGTCAAATCGCTGCGGTCGAATCAAAAAATAGTGTTCCAGAGGGCAAAAGTGCCAAGCCAACATGCAGTCCCATGCATAGGGGCGGTCCGCTCAGACCGCCCCTATGCTCTGTCTCGCTCTCAGCTTTAGCGGGCGACCTCTACCGCTCGGCTTTCGCGGACCACCGTCACCTGCACCTGTCCGGGGTATTCCATGTCCTGCTCGACCCGTCCGGCAATTTCTCGGGCCAGCAATGTGGCCTGCGCGTCCGTCACTTTTTCGGGCTGCACGATCACGCGCACTTCACGGCCAGCCTGAATGGCGTAGGCCTGCTGCACGCCCGGAAACGACACCGCGATCTGTTCCAGTTGCTCCAGACGGCGCACGTAGGATTCCAACTCTTCCCGCCGCGCACCGGGCCTCGCCGCACTGATGGCGTCGGCGGCAGCAACCAGCACCGAGTACAGTGTTTCGCCGTTTTCGGGGTCGTGGTGGTGGGCAATGGCGTCAATCACATCAAAGGGTTCGCCAAAGCGTTTGGCCAGATTGATGCCGATTTCGACGTGTGTGCCGTCTATCTCGCGGTCAATGCTCTTGCCCACATCGTGCATCAGTCCGGCGCGGCGGGCCAGCCCAGCGTCCAGCCCCAGTTCGTCGGCCATGATGCCTGTCAGGTGGGCCACCTGCACCGAGTGTTTCAGCACGTTCTGGCCGTAGCTGGTGCGGAAATACATCCGGCCCAACAACTGCACCAGTCCTGGTTTCAGACCAACGACGCCCGCCTCGATGGCCGCCTCTTCGCCCTGCGTATGAATGAAGGTTTTCATTTCATCCTGCGCTTTCAGCACCATTTCTTCGATGCGGGTCGGGTGAATGCGCCCATCGGCCACCAGGGCGTCCAGTACATGCTTGGCCACCTCGCGGCGGACCGGATTGAAGCTGCTGAGGATCACAGCTTCGGGGGTGTCGTCAATGATCAGGTCCACGCCGGTCAGGGCCTCGAAAGCCCGGATGTTGCGGCCTTCACGCCCGATCAGGCGGCCTTTCATGGCGTCGTTGGGAATCGGAACCACGCTGACACTCAGGGCGGCGCTGGTTTCGCTGGCACTGCGCTGAATGGCCTGTGCGATCACCTGCCGCGCGGTGCGTTTGGCGTCCGATGTGGCACGTTCCAGCATGGTTTTGATCCGCAGGGCTTTTTCTTCTTCAAGTTCGGCGTCCAGTCGGCTCAGAATGAGGTCGCGGGCCACTTCATGTGTCAGGCCTGCGACCTCATAGAGTTTCAGATCTACCTGGCGGCCCCGTTCGGCCAGATCGGCTTCCTGCCCTGCCAGGATCCGCAACTGACCTTCCAGGCGTTCTTCCAGAGAATCCAGCTTGTCGCCTCTGGCGTCCAATTGCTCGGCACGGCGGTTGAGGCGCTCGATCTCACGCTTCAGTTCCTCGCGTTCGCGGCGGTTTTCCTGGCGGTCTGCGGCCAGTGCCTCGCGCTCCCGCGCCGAATCCTGCTTGATCTGAGCACGTTCGGCGTCCAATCCAGCCCGCAGCCCATTGAGTTGCTCCCGTCTTGCCGCTTCCTGTGCGGCCTGTGTGGCCTCGCGTTCGCTTGCTTCCTGAATTCGTTTGTTGGCGTCCTGTCTGGACTGGTCTGCCTGCTCGCGCACCTGCCGGGCCTCTGTCTCTGCCTGCCCACGAATGCGTTCTGCTTCCGCACGCGCTTCCCGCAACAGCCTGTCGTCTATCTCGGCCCGTTCTTTCAGGCCGCGTGACTGCCCCGCGAAAAACCCGCCGACCAATCCCCCCAGAAGCGCCAGAATGACGTACAGCATGGTCATGGTGGCTCCTTTTGTCCTTGGTTCATTGGATGGTCTGCCCCGGTTTCAGAATGTCTATCTGATGCCCGCTGCACACCACATGAAAAGTGATGAGGGTGAAACTGAACTGCTTTGGCGTCCAGCCCGATGAGATCAGGCTCTGGCCAACGCGAAACGCTCCTATCAGAAGTGCCTCAAACACAAGGTGCATTCAGACTGAAACGTTCGCCTCCGCAGTCTAGCCCCAAAGTTGGCTGACCCCTGCGCTAAACCCGGTACATTTGTTTATCTGTGCGGCCACAACTCAGGGCACGGCCCCGGCGGCATGCAGCCAACAGGGAAGACTGCGCCTCAATCCGGGGCCGCCTTCCCTGCTTGGAGGTGAGGTTGCTGGGGCCAAACTCCGTTATTTCAGTGTTTCTGCGAAGTAGTTCAGCATGTCACGCTGGGCGTTGAGGCTGGCCTGCGTGTTGGCAAGCTCGCCTTCTGCCAGCAAAAAGCCGTGGGGTTCGCCCTGATACACGCTCAGTTTGAAGGGCTTGTTGGCGGCGTCCAACTTCTGGGCGTAGCTGTAAATGCTGGCAATCGGACTGGGCTGATCCTTGGTCCCGTGAATAATCAGCATGGGGGCGGTCAGATCGCCAATCAGGGCGCTGGGGGTCTGGGGCTTCAGCGCTGTGGCCCCCTGATCAGGAAAGCCGTACCACGCCACGCCCGACTTGAAGGCCTTCATCTGCGGTAGGAGCAGCATGGTGTACCGTCCACCCGCACAGAAACCGGTCAGGCCCACGGCATTGATGTTCACGTCTGGGCGCAACGCCAGGGCTTTCAGGCCGTCTTCGACCAGTGTCTTCACGGTGGCGTCACTGGGTTCAGGCTCAAAGGTCTGCCATCCCAGTGCCAGCGTCACGTATCCGGCGGCGGCCATTTCGTCCACCAGATCGCGGTAGCCCGGCTCTAGCCCCTGGAAGGAATGCATCAAAATCACGGCGGGTCGCCGGACGGCAGTAGTGCCAGCGGCAGGCGCAGCCAGATAGCTTTTGTAGGCCTTGCCGCCGCTCTGAATCTCCAGGTCCTGCCCTTCCGACACGGCAACAGTCGTGGTGGGCAGAGCCGGGGGGATGGTCTGGGCCGAACCCGGCTGAATCAGGGCGAGCGAGATCAGGGCCAATGCAGGCAGCGTGTGCTTGAGCATGGGTAAATCCTCCCAGGGATTGTCTGTGGCTTTACCGTACTCAATTTGCTGGCTTCCCCTCTCCACCACCTGTCAGACTAAGCAAAGGATGAAGGCTGGAATCAGGGGTTGATCTTGAAGTGCAGCACGGAAGCTCTGGCGGAGTTATTCAGGGAGTTGAGCTTAACCAGCACTGAGCCTTCTAGGTTCCCCACTCCTGATTCACCCACTGTTGCAAAGGCGGCCTGAGCATCGGCATAGGCGCTGATGCCTTCCAGATTGAGGGGCTGCAAACTGATATACAGCAGGGCGGTGTGGCTGCCTGTGGGTGCGGCGGCGGCCAGATAAAAAGTTGATTCAGCAGATGGAAAAACAACAGAGCTGCCCGCCGCGACAGTAGGTGTCCCGCCTGCCAGACGGTTGGGCAGGAATTGGTCAATCTGTCCGTCTGGGTCTTCAACAAACAGCGCTACATTCCAAGTCGCGTTGGTGTTTTGTATGCCCAAAGAGAAGCTGAGGCGTTGTCCAATGGTGACTGGATTGGGGCTGACGCTGAGCAGCAGCGTAGGCGGGATAGGTTCCGGCGTAGGCGTACAGGCCGTTATTCCAGCGGCTAAAGCGGCGGCAAACGTCAGAACAGTGAATTTTCGCACGTGGCTATTTTAGTGGAGTATCTGCTGGTGCGTGGCCGAACTTGACCAACCGATAGCACCAAACAAAACAGGCCCCACCACTGGGGCGGGGCCTGTTCGCTGAACTTTTCTTACTTCTGAGCGTGTACCACGAGCTTCATCGGAATGGTGACTTCCGGGTGGGCGCGGTAAGCAATGTCGTACTCGCCAATTTCCTTGACGGTCTTCGGCATTTCGATCTTGCGGCGGTCCACGTCAAAGCCCAGGCGGTCCAGAGCGTCGGCCACGTTACCGTGCGTGACGGCTCCGTAAACTTTGCCTTCGCCAGCGCGGACGCTGATTTCGACAGCCACACCGTTGAGGCGGCTGGCGAGGTCTTCAGCCACGGCCTTTTCCTGCGCCTGAATCTTCTGGCGCGAGCGGAGACGGGCTTCGAGGCTCTTCATGTTGGTGGTGGTGGCGGGCGTGGCCATTCCCTGAGGAATCAGCCAGTTGCGGGCGTAGCCAGCTTTGACTTCCACGACGTCGCCCGTTTTGCCGAGGCGACCGGGTTCAAGAAGAATAACTTGCATGTCTATTCTCCTTACTTCCGGACCAGTTTCTCGGTGTAGGGCAACAGAGCAAGCTGGCGGGCGATTTTAATCGTCTGCGCGATGCGGCGCTGGTGCTTGGCCGAGAGGCCGGTGCGGCGGCGAGGAAGAATCTTGCCCGTATCGGAAACGAAACGGCGCAGCATCTTCACGTCTTTGTAGTCGGTGATTTCCAGTTCGCCAATGGAGAACGGGTCCACCTTGGGCTTGCGGGGGCGCTTGGGCCCCTTGCCGCGCGGTTTGCGATCGGCACTGTTTGACTGCGTCATAGGGATTCCTTGTGATACTCGTTTTTAGAAGCCCCTGCTCGCCGCACCCGGAGGTGAGGTTTAAAAAGGCAGGTCTTCTTCTTCCGGCGGAAAATCGTCGAGACCTTGATCAATATCCAAGCCGCCCGAACGGTTCCCCGAATTCGCTCCCCGATTGGCCGAAGCCGCTGCTGGGGGACGCGCCGTACTGCTCGTGGTCTGAGGACGAGGTGCGGCGGGGGTGGCTGCGGGACTACCGGGAACGCCCGCGCCTCGGGACAGGGCTTCGACTCGCGTCGCCTCTATCTTGGTGCTGTTGCGCTTGTTGCCGTCTTTGTCTTGCCATGATTCGTTGACCAGTCGGCCCTGCACCAGTACCGGATCACCCTTGCGGAGATCTTTCATGGCTTCGGCCAGTTCACGCCAGAGCGTCATGTCGATCCAGTGGGTCTTTTCCTGCTTTTGCCCCTGACGGTCATTCCACGTCTCGTTTACGGCCAGGCCGATTCCGAGCACCGCGTCTCCGGCGGGGGTATAGCGCAGTTCGGGGTCACGCACAACGTTCCCGATCACCACTACTTCGTTCATGCCGTTCTGCATCCGGACGCCGCCTCCGGCATCCTGTACAAGTTCCGGGGTGTAGCCGAGCTGCTCCATGCGGAGTGCTTTGACTTTCACCGCGCTGCGTTTGCCGCCTTCTGGCGCTTCCCACTGGCTGTAATCCAGGCTGCCTTCGACCATCACGGCGTCGCCGCCCTTCAGGTTGCGCTCGGCCTGCCACTCGGCGGGTTTGCCGAGAATAGATACACGGTGATACCAGGGAAGTTTGCGCTCGCGTCCATCGGTGCCGATCACTTGATCTTCTCCGGCGACAGTGGCCTCAAATACCGCTACACCGGTGGGGGTGTAACGCAGTTCAGGGTCACGGGCGAGTGCGCCAATCAGGTAAACATGGTTCATGCCTCGGGCCATAACAGGTGCTCCTTTTTTGCTGGCTGATACGCGGGGCGTACCGTACTGGGGGCTTTAACGTAGCTGGCTGACCCTGCATATTCAATCGAAGAGCAGGTTGACTTTACTTTAACAAGTCCTGAGCGTTACGTCAATGGCGTAATGCCACTGGGTGCAGTTCAGGCTTTCTTCGTCTTCCATTCCGGACGGTCTTTGACCACCAGGATACGGCGGACGTGATCGCGCAGGCGCAGGCTGGCGGCGATGTCCTTTTCAGGATTGCCGTTGGCTTTGATGGAGTACATCAGGTAGTAGCCTTCGCGGTCTTTGTTGATGGCGTAGGCCAAGCGGCGGTTGCCCACATCGTCGAGGCTGGCGATTTCAGCCCCGGCCCCTTTCAGGGTGGTTTCGATGTACTCCTTCTCGATAGCCACTTGCTCGGCGCTCAGGTTGGGGTTCAGGATCAGGTTCAGATCGTAAGTATTCATAATTCACCTCCTCGGTGTTGGGGAATAGGCGTGTTTTGCGGGTTCAAATAAACCAGCAGACAGCGCAACTCACCACTTTACCAGAGCCGGGGCGGGGATGCCAGAGCCTAGCGGCGTATCTGGTGGGGGGCGGGGCCAGCGGGTAGGCTGGGGCATGACTGATCTTGTGCCAGACGCCGCGCAACAGACATTGGCCGCCACCGACCCTGCTTCTGCTGGTCCCACAGAGGCCCAAACAGACGCTGCCCAAACGGATACAGAGGGAGGCGGCACCTGGGTAGACGGCATTCTGGACATCCTCAAAGAAGCCGTAGAGGGCGGCACTCCCGGTCAGGGCACGGCCTTTTTGGACGGCACCAAGGCTGATGGCAGCGGCAACCATGGCCTGCTCGCCACGCTGGATAATCTCACCGCAGCGCAGGCCAGTCAGGACATTCAAGGGTCTACCATTGCTGGACACACGCTGCACACCGCCTACCATCTGGAAGTCATCGTGCGCTGGGAGCGGGACGGAGACCGGGGGCCGTTCGATTGGACAGGCAGTTTTGGTACCGGCCAGGTCACCGACGACGAATGGGATGAAGCCCGCGTGCGCCTCCGCACTGGCTACGACGCCCTCTGCGCCTTTGCCCGCACGCAGGCCACGCAGCCTGCCACCGGAGACGCGGTGGGCGGCCTCGCTGGGGGCATGGCCCATGTGGCCTACCACCTCGGCAGCATCCGGCAGATGGTCAAGGCGCTGGCCTAGAAAGCTCTATCCAGCCTGTGAAGTTGCCCCTGCTCGGGTAAAGTTCTCTGATGACCATCCGGACTTTTGCCGCCACCGACGCTGAGGCCTGGGCTGCCGTTCAAACTCTGGTCACGGGCCAGCCGATCAGTGCCGAAGCGTTGCTGGCTGACGAAGCCCGCCGCAATCCGGCCCAGTTCAGCCGCCGCTGGGTACTGGAGGAGGCCGGAGACGTGATAGGGGTGGCGCACCTGTATTTCTTCCCCTTCGATCCACCGGGATTCCTGCATATGACCTTGCACGTTCAGCCGTCAGCGCGGGGCAAAGGCGTGGGCAGTGCGCTGTGGGCAACTGTGTTGGAGGAAACCCGTCAACAAACAGCAGCGTTGGCCGCCAGCGTAGACGACGCCGACGCCGAGAGCCTGCGCTGGGCCACACGGCGCGGCTTTGTTCAGCACGCCCACCGCTTCGCCTCCGAGCTCGATTTGACCACTTTCGGTGCGGCGGCCCACGCTCCTGCCTTGGCACAGGCTCTGGCGCAGGGCGTCACCTTCACGGATCTGGCGGGGGCCATGCGGCTACTGTTGACCGTTACCTGAATTTCGTGGCCGACCGCCTGACCGAAACGCCCGACCTGGCCGGTTTGCCCCGCTGGCCGCTGGATCAGGTGCGCGAGATGTTGCGGCTGGATGGCACGCCTGACTTCCCCGCCCGCCCCGACTGGCTGATTCTGGCGCTGGCTCCGGATGGCAGGTGGCTGGGCACCAGCGCCATGATCCGTTTCCGCACCCGGCCCGTGCTGTACAACGAATTGACTGCTGTGGTGCCAGAGGCGCGGGGGGCGGGTTGGCCCTGCCGCTCAAGCTTCAGGCCATTGCCCGCGCCCAGAGGGAAGGCTACGTGCTGATGCGGACCAACAACCACTCCACCAACGCGCCCATGTTGCGCGTGAATCATCAACTCGGATTTGTGCCGCAGCCGGGCCGCTTCGAGCTGCATCTGGGCACACTGGACTGACCCCACAGCTCAGAGCGTTTTACTTCTTGGTCCGCCGAAATGGATTCCAGCCTTTGGGCTGAGCGTCCTGTGCTTTTGCTGG
>JAQBPF010000061.1 GCA_028287665.1 Deinococcus sp.
GGCCACTCCGGTCTGGTTGGCGTCTACGCTGAGCGGGTAATAGAACGTCCAGCCCACGCCGGGAGCGCCGCCGTTGGCGAGGCCCGTGATGACCAGAATCAGGCTGAAGATGAACAGCCACACCGCGAACGTGTTGACGCGCGGCAGGGCCACGTCACGCACGCAGAGCTGCAGCGGCAGGAACCAGTTCCCGAATCCGAAGAGCCC
Organism: Deinococcus sp.; assembly: GCA_028287665.1. Taxonomy (GTDB): domain Bacteria; phylum Deinococcota; class Deinococci; order Deinococcales; family Deinococcaceae; genus Deinococcus. Next base: position 208 of record JAQBPF010000061.1, read on the forward strand.
GATCGGAATCAGGAAGAAAAAGATCATCAGTGCGGCGTGCAGGGTCAGCACCTGGTTGTAGGTATTGCCCACCAGGAACGACTGCTCGGGCAGGGCCAACTGCAGGCGAATCCCCACGGCCAGCAGTCCACCAATGCCGAACGCCAGGATGCTGGTCACGATGTAGAGCGTGCCGATCTTCTTGTGATCGGTGGTCTTCATGTAATCCAGCAGCACTTCCAGAATGCTGGGCCGGGCCACCTTGACTTGTGGTGGAGCGTGCTGAACGGTCACTGTGTTCCTCCTTGTGCGCCCTGAATGCGCGTCCCCTGCCAGTAATCCGCTTCTGCGGGCAGCTGCAGCGTTCTGAGGTAGGCCGCCACATCGTCAATCTCGGCGTCGGTCAGCACGCCGCCTTTTTGCACCTTGCCGTTGACGCGGTATTCACTGCCGTCATAGGTGGGCATCAGGCTGCCGGGTTTGACCTGTGGACTGTGCTTGATCCATTCGTGCAACCGCACTTTGGCATCGGCGGCTTCCCAGTGCTCGGAGGTCATGGCTTCCCACATGCCCGCGCCCAACGTGCGGCGCGTGCCAAAGAAGCTGAGATCGGGGCCAGCCGCGCCCGCTGCAGGCGTGCCCTGAACACGGTGGCAGGCCGCGCAGGCCAGGGCTCCGGTTTCGGTTTTGCCCTGCATGAACAGCGTGTAGCCGCGTGCTTCGGCGCTGCCTGGGGCAGGCTCTGGGGCGCGGTAGGCGCTGGCCGCAGTGATGAAGGTGTTGTAACGGTCTTGATCCAGTGCCACGACCTTGTAGCGCATGTTGGCGTGACTGGCTCCGCACAGCTGCGAGCAGTTGCCCTGATAGGCTCCGGCACGGTCGGTGTCGACCTGCCAGGTCTTCTTGACGGCAGGCATGGCGGCGCGTTGGCCACCGATGTTGGGTGCCCAGAACCCGTGAATCACGTCGCCGCTGGTGATGGTCAGGGCCACTTTCTGGCGGGTGGGCATGATGATCTCATTGCCGTTGGTCACCACGCCGCCCGCCGCCGCCGCCGCTTCGGGGTAGCTGAAGTTCCACCAGAACTGGCGGCCCAGCACATTGATATTGACGGTATCGGCATTGATGTTGGGGTTCAGGCGGGCCATGCTCCGGACCGTCAGAACGCTCAGAAACACCACGATGATCACGGGCACGACCACCAGAATCACTTCAAGGCGGTTGTTGCCGTGAAACTGCGCGGGCGGCGCGTCGTGCTTGTCTTCACGGAATTTATTGACCGTGTAAAACAGGGCATACGACACACCAATGAAAATAATGATCGACAGCGCGATGGCCCAGACGCTCATCCAGAAAATTTCGCGGTTGTAGCCCGACGACAGATCTCCAATGGTGAGCGACTGGCTGACCCGTTGACAGCCCGTCAAAAACGTGGCAGCCAGTCCGGTCAATGCCAACGGAAGGACGCGGCGAATGCGCCTGAAACGGGAGTGGCCCGGCGTCTGGTGATGGTTGGTGTTCAACTTCGCTCCTTTCTTCGTGCCCCAATAGATTGCCCAGTAGATTGGCTCATGTGGGCCGGTGAACTTGGCCCCTTGGCGGCGACCCAACGTAACGCCCCTAGTGTAAAGCGTGATGTAGGGAAAGTTGGCCCCTCACCTCGCCCGCACGTCAAGTGCAGGAGCAGCTGTCTTCTGTTCCATTCTACCGATCGGTCAGGCCAATAGACATGAGATCAGGTCGGGGGGGTGTCATGTGTCCTGAAACCAGCAGCAGAAAGTGGGCCGCAGGGTCCCGGAAGAACCAGAAGCGCGACCTGAATACGCCCTTTCTGCCTTCTCTGTGCCCCACAGCCCACCTGTGTCCTGCGCTAAAGCAGGTGCGCGAAGACGACCCGGTCCAGCGCTCCGGCCACAAACAGCAGGGCCAGATACAGCATGGAATACAGGTACAGCGGCACGGCCACGCGGCGTTCTACGGCGTTTCCGGCCATCACGTGCCTGTACAGCACCCATGACCGCTGAAGCAGTAGCCCGCCCAGCAACGCCGCCGAGATGAAGTAGATCGCGCCGACTTCGCGGAAGAACACGGGCATCACCGACAGCACCACCGTATATATGGCGTACAGCCCGATCTGGGCCACCGTCAGCTTGTCGCCGTGAACCACGGGCAGCATGGGAATGCCCACCTCGCGGTATTCGTCTTTGATCATCAGGGCCAGCGCCCAGAAATGCACCGGAGTCCAGAAAAAGATGATGGCGAACAGGAACCAGGCGAACAGGTTCAGGTCTCCGGTGACGGCGGCCCAGCCCACCAGCGGCGGAAAGCAGCCAGCAGCTCCGCCCAGCACGATGTTGTGCCAGGTGGTGCGCTTGAGCCACAGCGTGTAGACCACCACGTAGGTCAGGAATCCGGCCAGACTCATCCAGGCCGCCAGCGGAGAGCCCCAGACCCACAGCATCACGAACGAAAGAACCTGAAGGGTGGTGCCAAAAATTGCGGCATTCTGGGCCGAAATCAGGCCGCTGGTGGTGGGGCGCTTGGCCGTGCGGGCCATTTTCAGGTCGATATCGCGGTCGATGATCATGTTGAACACGCCCGCCGACCCTGCCGACATGTACCCCGCCAGACCCACCACGATCAGCAGCCACAGGCCCGGCCAGCCCCGCGCCGCCATGATCATGGCTGTCAGGGTGGTCCAGAGCAGCAGACTGATGACCTTCGGTTTGGTCAGCGAGAGGTAATCGCGCCAGGTGGCACGGGCGGGGGCGGCAGTATCAGTTATGGCAGTCACGCATTGCGTCCTTTGGGGGTGGGCCTGGAAAGGGGAGAGGCGGGAGCGTTGATGGGCGCCACGCTGAGGGCGGTCAGGGCGCGGTAGGCCAGCAGGACTGTGGCCAGCCACAGCAGGCAGGCCAACAGCAGGTGGATCAACTGCATCCAGCCGGGGGCTTTGAGGCTGATGTTGGCAAACCCGGCCACCATCTGTGCTCCCAGCAGGCTCCACAGCACCAGACTCCACCGCTGAACCTGGGCGCTGGGCCGCACCCGCCGCAGGAAGACCCCCAGCCACACCAGATAGGCGCTGGTCAAAATGGCCAGCATCGGGTGAAGCACACGTAGATTCTCAATCAGGCTGGCTGTGGCCGCAAAATCACGTTTGACGGTGGCCATAGGTGTGCTGCCGTCGGCGGGCAAAAACAGGAGGTCGCCCAATGCGGTCACGGCGCCCGCCATACCCAGCACCAGCAGCAGCCCAAGCCCGGCATAGCTGGCCCAGCCTGCCGTCCCCTGTCGGCGCAGGTTCAGGCGTGGCCCACCCGAGGCCCACACGGCAGTCAGCAGCAGCGCTCCCAGCAGCAAGAAGGTATTGGCCAGATGCACGCCCTGGACCAGTCCGCGTGCAGGGTCGGTGCTGTCGGCGGTCAGGCCCAACAGGACCTGTACGCCGCCCACGAGTCCTTCCAGAATGATGAGGCCCAGGCTCAGCAGGGCGCCCAGACGTGCCGCGTGGCCCTTGGGTGTCAGGCGGAAGGCCAGGGCCACCAACGCGAGGGCAAAGAGCCCGCTCAGCCCACTGGTCAGGCGGTGGCTGAATTCGATGATGGTGTGCAGCGTGGGGTCCTGCGGCAACACCACCCCGTTGCACAGCGGCCAGTGTTCGCCGCAGCCTGCGCCCGCACCCGTAATGCGGACCACGGCTCCCCACAAGATCACCAGCACGTTGTAGACCAGCGCTGCCCAAGCCAGCCGGGACAACCACGCGCCCGCACCTGCGCGGGAAACTGTCAAGGTCTTGCTCATTCTTCCACCGTCCCTTTCGCGCCTTCTGGCCTGAGCCGTTGCTGATTCCACCACTTGGCCCCACGCGCTCAACGCCCGCTATTCTATGCGCCACCCCCGGTAGAAGATTGTCCCTCGCCCGCTGAAGCTTTTGCTCAGGGAAAAATACAGACTCTGCTCCATTCCGCCGCAATCGAAAAAGCACGGTTTGCGGCTCCATAACGTGTAGCCCGTGTTTTTCCCCATCGCTCTGCTGCGCAGCTTTGCAAGTCCGCTCGGATTGAATCCCAAAAAGCGCAGGATTTAAGTCGGTTTCTGTATGGCAGGTGCGTTCAATCGCCAGCCCATTGCGGCTGCGCTGCATATAGGAGCGTCTCGAACTGCTCTGCATTGCATGGACGGGCTAGGTAGTAGCCTTGCCCCGTATGACAACCGAGGGCACGGACGGTCTGCAACTGCTCAAAAGTTTCGATCCCTTCAGCAGTGACATGGAGACCGGCGATCCCACTGACCTGTACCACTGCGTTGATCATGCCCTGGGCATAGCGTTGATCAAGTTCGGACCCGGCCAGATTTCTGGTAAAGCTCTGATCCATCTTGAGATTCTTGACAGGCAACGTTCGTAGGCGGGCCAGGTTGGAATAGCCGATCCCAAAGTCGTCGATAGTTAGGCTCAGACCTGCCTTCCTAAGCGCCAGCAACGTTCCGACGGTGTTGGAATTCTCCTGCATCAGTGTCGTTTCGGTCAGTTCCAGTTCCAGGCGACTCGCGGGCAGGTCATATTCTTGTAGCAATTCAGTGATCTGTTGAGCAAAGTTGGCTTGCAGCAGTTGCAAAACAGAGACGTTGACGCAGAGGGTCACGTTGGGCCATTCAAGAGCGTACTGGCAACTTTGCTGCAAAACCCACAGCCCAAGTGCATTGATCAACCCACCCTGTTCGGCCACTGGAATAAAGGCGTCAGGTGAAACCCAACCGAATACAGGATGATGCCAGCGCATCAGTACCTCGGCCTTGACCAGTTCGCCAGTTTTGAGATTATACAGAGGCTGAAACACCAGAGAAATTTCTTGACGGTCAAGGGCTCCGGCCAACGCATGGGCCAATTCCTGCCGGTACTCTGTATCGGCGTCGTCTTCGGGGTTGTAGCGGCGAACATTTTGCTTCCCACTGCGTTTGACAGCAAACATGGCACTGTCGGCGTGGCGCAGAAGTTCTTCCATGGTCAGGCCGTCTTCCGGGTAAACACTTATCCCAATACTGAGGGTCAGGCGGAAGTTTTTGAATTCTGTTCCCAGTTCAAGTCCCTCGCTCTGGAGATGGTGGAGGAGCTGGTGGCCCAGGACCTCGGCCTGTTGCCCCGTGGCTTCTGGCAACACCACCACAAACTCGTCACCATTCAGGCGAGTCACTACTGCCTGTGGGCCAGACAACTTCAGCAGCAGTGTGGCAACCTGCTTTAACAACTCATCACCTTTGCTATGCCCCATAGTATCGTTCACTAGTTTAAAGCTGTCGATGTCAATAAACAATAACGTTAGAATATTAGATTTGGGATGTGCTAAAAATTCTTGTAAATATTCTTGCAGGTAGCGTCGATTGTGCAGATTGGTCAGAATGTCAGTGTTGGCTATCTTTTCAATTGTATTCATTTCACTAATGTATGCAGTATGGATTTCTTTCCTGATCAAGTATCCTTTAGATCCAATAAGGATGATCCAGCCAATAGAGTTAAGTTGTATCAGGCCGTTCAAATTTGAATTTGAATTCGAGATGTCCAAGCCGTAAAAGCAGTAGATCAGACTGATTAAGGACAGAAGAGATAAAAGGTTTAATACATAGT
>JAQBPF010000077.1 GCA_028287665.1 Deinococcus sp.
GTTCTTCGGGTTCGTCCAGGTCGGCCTCCAGGCGCTCCAGCTGACGCCGGACACGGGCCAGGGCTTCCCGCAGCGCCACCTTGTTCTCTACCACCATGTCGCGGCTCATGCGCGGGTCACCGCTCGCTACGCGGGTCAGGTCACGGAAGCCCCCGGCGGCCAGCAGGCTCAGGCGTTCATCCCGCGCCACCATGTGCGTGAGGGCCAGGCTGGCGAGATACGGCAGATGGCTGACGGTGGCCACCAGCGCGTCGTGGGCGTCGGGCGGCATGACCACCGGGGCCGCGCCCAGATGTTCCACCAGTATTCGGGCGCGGCTCAGGGCCGTCAGGGGCGTGTGGTCGGTGGGCGTCAGTACCCACACGGCATTCTCCAGCAGCGCCGCCCGTGCATGGGTCACGCCGCCGCGCTCGCTGCCCGCCATCGGATGCCCAGGCACAAAATTCCGCACGCCCAGCGCTTCCAGTTCGGCGGCAATTCCGGCCTTGACGCTGCCCACGTCGGTCACCAGGGCTGCCGGATTCAGGTAGGGTGCAAGGTCACGGGCCAGCGGGATCAGCGCCCGCATCGGCGCGGCCAGCACCACCAGGTCAGCCCCGCGCAGCCATTCGCCCGGCATGGCCCGCACCTCGTCCACCACGCCTAATGCTTCGGCTTCCCTCAACACATCTGGGTTGGCGTCGTACCCAATGACTCGCCGGGCGAGAAAGCGTTGGCGCAGGCCCAGTGCCACACTGCCGCCGATCAATCCGACGCCTGCCACGACAGCCGTATCGAACAGTGGGGGCGGCAGTGTGGCAGGGGTGGCGGACAAGTCGGCGGGCGTGGTCATGGGGGCGAGGCTAGCAGGAATGGGGGAGAGGGAGTCGGGGGTTGTCGGGACGTGTGGCGGGTTTTCGGGTGATGCAGGGCGGAGTGTTGCTGAGGCGGCGGTTTGGAGCTTGTCCCACGTTTCCCCCCAACCTCCGCCCCCAAAGGGGTCAGGGGAGTTTGTCGCTGCGCTCGGCAGGATTGATCTTGTCGCATTCAGACTCGCCTGAATCTCTCACCTGAAGCGGAAGTGCCAGTCGTCTTGGAGATAGAATTGGCCCGCCCGCTGCGCGGACGACGGCCTCACACGCATTTGGACGGGAACGTAGTGAGGTGGCGGTGTCGGGGTTTTCGCTTCCTCACCCTTGGCTTGCAACGCTCCGTAGGAGAGGGGGGAGGGTTGGGGACTCGCAGCGCTGCGAAGCAGAGGGGGTGAGGGAGCAAAGCGATTGCCTTTCCCACCTACCACCGCCTATTTCCCCTATCCTGCCCCCCGTGCCCGAACTGTTTACTCCCGGCCCCGAAGTTCTCCTGTACGGCTTGCCCCTCGCGTTTCTGGCAGGTTTTATCGACGCTGTGGCGGGTGGCGGCGGCACCATCACGCTGCCCACACTCTTTTTTATGGGCCTCAGCCCGGCGCAGGCGGTGGCCACCAACAAGCTGATGGCTATTTTTGGATCGGGCAGTGCCACGGTGCAGTACTGGCGCAAGGGGCACGTGGACCGGGCGCTGGTGCTGCGCCTGATTCCACTGGCCCTGATCGGCAGTGCGTTGGGCGCTTTTCTGGTGCGCTTCGTTGACCCCAACACCTTCCGCACCCTCGTCGGGGTGGTCATTCTGGGGGTGGGGGCGCTGGTGCTGGCCAACAAACGCTTTGGCCTGGAAGACCGCTATCCGGGCCTCACCACCCGCACGCTGGCCCTTACCCTGCCCGGTGCGCTGATCATTGGCGTGTATGACGGCTTCCTGGGCCCCGGCACAGGCACCTTCCTGATGTTCCTGTTTGCCCTCGTCGGCTTTAACCTCGTGCGGGCCAGCGGCAATGCCCGCACCATCAACTTTGCCACCAACCTGGGCGCGTTCCTGTTTTTCCTGATCGGCGGGCACATGGTCTGGTGGATTGGCCTGCCGATGGGCGTGGCCAACGCCGCCGGAGCTTTTCTGGGCGCACGCATGGCCATGCTGCGGGGCAGCGCCTTCGTGAAGTGGATGTACGGCGGCATCGTGTTGCTGGTGGCGGCGCGGTTGCTGTTCAGCTGAGGGCATATGCTGAGAGTGAGCCTCAGCGGTTGCCTTTCCTGGTCCCTCAAACCCTTAGACCATTCCCAATCCCGCCTGACCCACCCGGCGTCCGGCCCGCGCAGACTGTAGCCATGACCCACTCCGATCTGACCACGCCAGACGCTGCCGCACCGCAGGTCACCATCCGGCATCCGGCCCCCGACGCACAGATTCCGGCTCAGGAGCGCGGCAACGCCTACACAGAAGTGTCTCTGGGCAACGATTCGCTGGAGCGGGCCGACCCCACCGAAGCGCCGCTGCCCGCCGATGATGAGGCGTAGCTGCTGAGAACAGGAAAGCCCAACCGTGCCTTCCCGCGCCTTCAGATTGACGGTATGGCGGCAGAATGGGGGCATGACTCAATCTCCTCTTAACCCCAACTTGCAGCAAGCCATCCTCGCGGGTGGCTGCTTCTGGTGTACCGAAGCTGTGATGACCGACGTGCGCGGCGTGCAAAAAGTAGAGAGCGGCTATATCGGCGGCCACACGCCCAGCCCCGACTACGACAGTGTGTGCAGCGGCACCACCGGGCACGCCGAGGCCATCCGCGTCACCTTCGATCCGGCGCAGGTCAGCTTCCGCGATCTGCTGGGGCTGTTTTTTGCCACCCATGATCCCACCACGCTCAACCGTCAGGGCGGCGACGCGGGCACCCAGTACCGCAGCGCCGTTTTCCCCCTCACGCCGCAGCAGGAGCAGGAAACCCGTGAAGTCATGGCCGATCTGAGCGCGCAGGCGGTGTTCGACCGTCCCATCGTCACAACCATCGAACCCGCCACCACCTTCCATGTGGCCGAGGCGTACCATCAGGACTACTACGCCAACAACGCGCGGCAGCCGTACTGTATGGCCGTCATTGCGCCCAAAGTGGCCAAGCTCCGCAAGTATTACGGCGACAAATTGCGGGCCTAAAGAATTCGCTTTACTGCTGATTCAGGCCTCTGCCAGTTCGCTCAGCCTGCTCTCGATCTCGCGGCGCAGACGTTCGGCCAGAGGGTAATCGAGCGCGCGGCGTAGTGCGTCCGGGTCGCGTGTTTCGCCAAACCACAGGTCAAAGGTTTCCAGGATGGTGGGTGCGCCTTCGGGGGCGGCTTCGCAGCGAACGGGGTCGCCCTGTGCCACGTCGCCTTCCTGAATCACGCGGGCATAAAAACCGGGTCGGCGGGCCCGCGCAAACCGTTTGACGAAGCCCAGATCGTTCATGCGGGCGGCCAGCACCGCGCAGGGAACACGGGCGGCGGTGGCTTCCAGAACAGTGCTGCCTGCCCAAAAGCGCTCGCCCACGCGAACCTCTGCCGACTCCACTCCGCTCATCAACAGGTTTTCACCAAACGTGCCGGGGGCCAACGCCTCCCCCAGTACGTCTGCCCAGTGGTCGTAGTCCTCCTGGGTGTACACATACACCGCCTGGTCGGGGCCGCCGTGATACTTGCGGTCCATCACATGGTCATTTTCCAAGCCCAGCCGTCCTACACGCACACGGCCTGCTGCGGCGTGCTTATGAATTCCCGTGATTTCGGTGCGGGGCGAACTGGTATTTGGGCCGACCACGAGGGCGGTGGGCTGGCCAATGTTGACACTGAGAATCTGGAGCAGAGGCGCGGGCATGGCTCAGGGTAGTGCACCTGTGCAGTGCACCCGTAATCCTCACTCCGGTTTGTCCGCGCCGCCTGTGGTGAAATAGAGCGGTGAGTCAGACCCGCCGCCCCAGTCCATCTTCCTCCGTACCGACGCTGGCCGAGCGCGGGCGTGTGCCTACACTGGCTGTGTTGCTCTGTATCTTCATGATCACCGTGACGCCGTTTCTGGGTGGGCTGATTCAGGGCCAGACTGCGAATCTGGCCCGCAACATTCTGTATGCCTGTGGCACGGCCGTGCTGCTGGCGCAGGTGTGGCGCGGCAGCGTGTGGGCGTGGCGCATCACCCTCAGCCTGAGCATGGCGGCAGGCCTGCTGGTCTTTGTTGCGGGCATGTTGGCCGGGAGCGTCAGCTGGCAGGGGTGGGTGATCAGCGGGGCAGGCATAGGATTTTTGCTGCTGGGTACGGCCCTGGTGGCCACGCCGTCTATCCGCGCCTTTCTGGATGTCCGCTGGCTGGCCCGCAGTTCGGCAGGCCGACAGGCTGCCGGGCAGGGAGGCCGCCCATGACCCAGCCCACCGATACAGGCACGCGGCGGTTTACAGTGCAGGGCACCAACAATTCATTTGTCTGCGGGCATTGTGGGCAAGAAATTCAGCCCCTCAAAAATGGCAGCGTGCGGAACCATTGTCCCCGGTGCCTGCACAGCAAGCATGTGGATATTTTGCCCGGAGACCGCGCCAGCACATGCCACGGCCTGATGGCCCCGGTCGGCGTGGAACAGAGCGGTAAAAAAGGTTGGGTGATCGTCCACGAGTGCCAGAAGTGCGGCTTTACAGGCCGCAACCGCGCCGCGCTGGACGATCCTGCCCAGCCCGACGACTGGGATACCTTGATTGCCATCAGTACCAAGCGGTCCCTGTAAATTCCGTGTAACAAGGAAGGCAACACAGCCTCAGGCCTCTGCACTCTTAACTCATCTGGGGTGCCGAGGCCTGTGGTTTTCTGAGGGGTCTTCAGCCTTTACAGCGCAGGTCCCTCCCAAAATATTTGGTGCTCAGCGCGGCGTAGGCAGGCCCCTGCTGAAACTTATTCAGGCTGGCATTCAGGGCCAGGCGCGTGCTGTTGTTGTCCTGGCGCACCATCATGCCAATCGGGACGCTCCACAGTTCGGGGCCAAAGTGGATGTTGGCCTTCGGATACAGCTTTTTGACCATGCCCTCGGCCACGCTATACGCCACGGTGGCGTCTACGGCCCTAGAAAAAACAGCCATCACCACATCGTTGTTGCTGGGATACACGTTGACCTGTTTCTCAAAGGGCAACTTCTGCACATAGGAGGTCATGATCGAACCGGCGATCACGCCTATCTTTTTCCCTTTCAGGTCGGTGTGCAGGTTGAGTTTGGGGTCGAGCGAGATGACCGATACTCCCACGCAGGCGGTCGGAGCCGTGAAGTCAATTTTGTTTTCGCGGGTACTCGTGATCCCCAGAGCACTGAAGGCCACGTCCACCCGGTCTTCCTGAAGCAGAGTCGTTAACTGATCGATACGGGCCACCTCAAAACTGAGTTTGACGCCCAGGTCGGCGGCCAGCGCTTCCAGCAGTTCGACCTCAAAGCCGAAGTGCTTGCCTGCGTTGGCCAACGTGAAGGGCGGTACGTCGGCAGGCGTGGCCACGCGCAGCACGCCTGAGGTCCTGATCTGGGCCAGGGTACGGGCCTGGGCAGATGGGGCGGTCAGAAGCAGGGTCATGAGGGTCGCCGTCAGCATTCGGGCAGCAAGAAGGTTGGAGTTCATGTGGTCCTTTTGGTGCAGAAGTTGGAGGAGAAGGGGCAAGGCAGAGGCTCAATCGGCACCTGCTCGGCCTCCAGACAGGGGCGGACAACAGACAGATTCTGGAAAACAGCATCCAGAGCGGGGCAGGCCAGACAGGGTGCGCCGTGCAGTGCAGACAGGTTGTAGAGCGTGATCATAAAAGGCCTGCTCTTTCAAGACCGTCACCGCATAAATGACCAGAAAGTGCCCTCAGGTGCTCACCGAAGGCTCTTAATGGCAACTGGGTCGGCAACGGATTTCGGTGTGGGCTTTATCCAGGCAGGCTGAGCAGGGTGGCCCGCCCCCTGACGCGGGGTTGGTATGCTCCGGGCATGGTTCTTTGGGTGGTGGTGGTGTTTATCGTTCTGAGTGCGACGCTGATTCTGGCGCTGACTTACGGCCCTATGAAGGCGGCGGCCAATGTGCGGGTGATCCGGTCTATTGCGGCGGTGCAGTACGCGGCAGCCGTGGTCCTGGCGGGCGCGCGCCTCGCAGGTCTGGCATGAGCCGGGCCACGGGCACGCGGGCGGGCCTGAGTCTGGGCCAGGTCCAGACGCTTGATCTGCGTTTTCAGGACACGCCGGGAGTGGTGGCCTCTGCCGTCTTCGATACGGGCGCGGGCCTGGCGTTGGTCGATACTGGCCCCAGCTCCACTTTGCCTGCCCTGGAAGCAGGGTTGGCCGCTCTGGGCGCACGGCTAGACGATGTGCGTCACGTATTGCTGACCCATGTTCACCTGGATCATGCGGGGGCAGCCGGGACAGTGTTGGCGCGGGTGCCGGAAGCGCGGGCCTATGTGCACGGGCGCGGCGCACCCCATCTGTCCCGTCCTGAACGCCTGATGGCCAGTGCCAGTCAGATTTACGGCGATCAGATGGAGCAGTTGTGGGGCGAGTTTCTGCCTGTGCCGCCCGACCGCCTGACGGTCCTGTCGGGCGGCGAAGCCGTGCAGATGGGCCAGCTGGAGGTGCTGCCGCTGTACACACCGGGTCACGCCGTTCATCACCTGGCCTATCACGTGGGCGAACATCTGTTTGTTGGGGATGTGGGCGGTATTCGGCTGGACCAACAGCAGACGCCCCGCGCGCCCACACCGCCGCCAGATATAGACCTGGAAGCGTGGCGGGCCAGCATTGCCCTGCTGCGCGGGGTGGAGGCCCAGACTTTGCATCTGGCCCATTTTGGTGCTTATGCCCAGAGTGAGGCGCACTGGGACGCCCTTCTGGCCAATTTACACACCGATGCCGAACGCGTCCGCGCTGGTCTGACGGCGGGGCAGGAACCGCAGGCTCTGTCGGACGCATTCACGGCGGCCCTGCTGAGTGAATTGCGTGAAGAGGGAGCAGACCTGCCTGAGCGCTACGCGTTTGCGTGCCCCCCGTGGATGAGTGTGCAGGGGTTGACGCGCTACTGGCAACGTCAGGCGGCGCGGGCTCCGGCGGCAGCTTCGCAGGCGGGCCGCTGATGCGGGTGCTGGTGATTGGCGGCGGTGGACGCGAACACGCCATCGTTGACGCCTGTGCCCGCCACGGTCATGAGGTGCTTTGTACTCCCGGCAACCCCGGTATAGCGGCGCAGGCCCGCATCATCGCTGGTCCCCAGGACGCCGACAGTCTGGCCGAACTGGCTGTGCAGGAAGGCGTGGATGTGGTGATCGTGGGACCGGAAGCTTACCTTGCGGCGGGCGTGGTGGATGCCTGTAGGGCGCGTGCAGTGCCCGCCTTCGGTTCGACCCGCGCCGCCAGCCGTCTGGAGGGCGACAAGGCGTGGAGCAAGGCCTTTATGAACCGCTACGGTATTCCTACCGCGCAGCACCGGGCTTTTTCGGGGTTGCAGGACGCTCTGACCTATGCGGCCACCTGCTCCCTGCCTACCGTCATCAAAGACGCGGGCCTGCGGGCGGGCAAGGGTGTCACGATTGCCCACAGTTACGCCGAGGCAGAGGCCGCCCTGCAAGATATTTTTACGCAACCTGGCGCACAGGCGGTCATCGAGGATTTCATGACCGGGCAGGAAGTCAGCATGCTGGCCCTGACCGATGGGCAGCGGTACGCGCTCACGCCTCCCAGTCAGGATCACAAGACGATTTTTGAAGGCGATGTGGGTCCCATGACCGGCGGCATGGGCGTCATCTGCCCTTTCCCCTTGCCAGACGAGGCCCTGGCCGTGATCAGGTCCGACATTATCGAGCGCACATTGGCTGGAATGCGTTCGGAAGGCCTGCCCTATACCGGGGTGCTGTATGCGGGCCTGATGCTGACTCCGGCTGGTCCCAAGGTGGTGGAATTCAACGCCCGTTTTGGTGATCCCGAAGCCGAAGCGGTCTTGCCTCTCCTCACCTCCGATCTGGCTCAACATGCGCTGGACGCTGCACGCGGCGAACTGAATCCGGCGGCGGTGCAGTTTGGGGCGGCGGCGAGCGCGGTCGTCATTCTGGCCGCGCCCGGCTATCCCGGCGAGCCACAAAAGGGAATTCCTCTGACGTTGCCGCCGACCGGAGTGGGGGAGACCATCTATCACGCTGGCACGGCCCTGCAAGACGGTCAATTGATCAGTAGCGGGGGCCGTGTGCTGGCCGTGACCGCGACTGCCGAAACACTGAGTGCTGCGCTGGGCCGGGCCTATGCGCTGGCCGACCGGATAGGATTCGAGGGAGCACAATGCCGCCGCGATATCGGCTCACGTATTGGGGCTGTGCCGGAATCTGCGCCTGATTCAACCCCTGTTTGACCAGGCGCCCCCAACTGCGCTAGTATCCGCTCCGCGCTTGATCTTGTGGATTCCACAGCCAGGGCGTAGGCCGGAGTGGCGGAATTGGTAGACGCACTCGACTCAAAATCGAACGGGAAACCGTGGGGGTTCGAGTCCCCCCTTCGGCACCACCTCAAAGCCCTCGTCCTGAACGGGGGTTTTTTGTTGCTCCGTGTCACCGCCACACTGGGTTACCGCCCCACTGGGGCAAATCGTCCAAGCGGCCCCAGGTTCTCGCCCCTTGAACTGTCGTACTTTCTGTCGGTCAGAAGGACAGGAATCGTCGCCTTTACCGCCTCGTTGCCTTTGATGCCAGTTCAAGCTCTGTCTTGATCACATCGGCGTGGCAGGCCAGGGGTGCACACCAACAGATCAGGGCCAGGTGTTCGCCCGCCTCCACACGCTCCACGAGCGCCTGCACCGCCCGAGACTGGGGCGTATCCGGATAAGACACCTTGCCGCCAACAGAAACCCTCAGCCGCGTCTGAAGCCACTGCCTGTATAGGGCGATGACCTCTGGCCTTGAACCATTTTTGCCGATGGGAAAGGGGTTTCCCAGAATGCTGAAATCTGCGCCGAATGCGGGCTGATAGGTGGACTTGCGGCCCACATAAATGGCGGTGTAGCCCACGGGAATAGGGTGCCGGGCATTATGGACAATGAGGGCGCTCATAGGCTCAACGCTATCAAGCCCCCTCCAGAGAGCAACAGGAGGCTCTACAGAAATCTGGATCGTTTTACTTTTCGAAGAGGAGGTGGGCCGCCCTGCCTTCATCCTGTTGGGGGCATTGCACAACGGGGCTCCGCGCTTTTGGGCAGCTCGAAACTGACCCAGACTTCGGTGCCCAGTTCGGTCGGCAACACGGAGATGACCGTGGACCTTCCCTTCACCGTCGCAGATTGCCCCGTCTGCGCCGCACGCCGAATGGCCTGCTGCACCAGTGTGTCCAGACCACGCAGTGTGAGACCGCCGCACCGCTGGGCCAACACTGTAGATGCCTGAACCAACAACCGGCGCTCGCTGACCGTCAAAGTCGAGCCTGTCTGTGCCAGGGCACGCAGCTCGATCATCCGGACCTGTCCTGCCTGTGCCGCTGACTCGGCGTTGTTTCCGAAGAGGCCACGCAATGTCGTTCCAGACCCCTGCAAGCTCCAGACACTGTAGGTGGCGTGTGCCAGCTCAAACGATGCGGCGCGAATGACCCCGGCACTCCGCAATGCTGCCAAAGGATCAGTGAGGGTGGGTGCTGCCCAGATCGGGCCAGCCAGTGCAGAACCAAGGACCAGTGCGCGGCAGACCATCTGACACAGTCTTTGCATGCCGTAGGCTAGCAAGAAGCAGTGGGCGGTCCTGCTGCGCGACAGATCGTAAGGTTCTGAACCAGCGCCCAAGAGATCAGTGCCTTACAACAACCCGGCTGTATACAGACCAATTCTGTCTGGCATCAATCTCTTCTGATCAAAGACAGCTTTTCTTACAACAGTTCCGCTCCTTCAACATCAAGAAGTGGACTTGTTCAGGCGTTCGCCTGTTCAGCGTTCAGCTGTGGCCGGGGTCCGAGTCGTCTGATGGGCGACCATGCGTGCCTTCTCTCTCACGCGGCTGCTCGTGGGTGGTGGGCTGCGGCTGGGGTTGGCCGTTTTCTTCTGGCGTGGGATGAACCTCAGACTGAGCGGTGCGCTGCTCTTCTTCCTCGTGGTGACGGGTCATGGGCCTCCTTGGTGTCAGCGGTCCGGCAGGCACCAGCCGCTCCAGTGCCTCTGGCCTTAGCGTGCGCCGTTAGGAAAGCCCTGCGTTCAGGAGGTCATGAAGTGGTCTTGAGTCTTGAGGACACGTCGCCTCAGCCCTTCACCGGGTCAAGCCACCTGGGCCCGCGACTGAATCGCCATCAATTTGCTGTTCAGATCATTGAGTTCAACCCTGGCTACCCGTTCTTCAGCTCGGGTTTTTCCGTGCCAGATAGCAGCCGTCAGTTGTGCCTCGACCAGAACGATCTGGTGATTCAGGGTGGTTTCCAGTTGATGCAGGCCCGCAGAATCAGTGGGTAAACAGCTGAGCCAATCTTGCCAATCCTTGGCCCTCACAGTCGGCCTTCTTGTTCACGGGAAATACGGACGCACGTCAGGAGTCTCATGCTTCTCAGCCTAGGCAGAAGGCGGGAAGACCGGACTACAAAACGCTGATTGCGACTTCAGCCATTGGCGGGCCCCAGTTCTTCAGCAAAAGATAAAGATGAGAGGCTGCGGTGGCCCTCAAGCCAAATCACAGATGAACTCTGGCCCGGAGGTGTGCGCCTCTTGGCCCGAATCGATATTTCTGGGAGACCCGCAAGCCCACAGGTACTCCTTTCCTGGCGCTCTCCTCTAGGTGTAGGGGTCAGAAACCAGTTGCTCCAGGTGCGTCACTTCATGTCGGCCCGGTCTCTACACAGTTCTCAGGGCTCCTGCGGCGGCCTCTCAACTCCCATCGTGTTGGGATTCAAAGGGAGATGAGCGGGGAAGAGAAAGTCTGTATTCAGGAAAATGGATGGACAGGCGGCGCGGGTTCGACCTTAGGGAAAGGATACGGAATCCCTATGAACAATCGTTCCACCACTGATTTAGGCGTGAAACAATACGCCCATGATCGACCGTTCCACCCTCAGCGTCACGGTTCATGCGGCGGCTCTGCCTACCGTCAAGGCAGAATTGCAGGTGGTTCATGTGTCGCCAAACGGCATTATTGATTTTCCCAACTCCAGTGCCTTTGAGATCACCCATCTGCCCAATTCGCCGGAAATCTTTTCAAGGGTCCGGACCTTTCAGGTCGATCTGGCCGGATTGAAGCGCCGCCAGGGAAGCCAGGTCGGGCACCTGTACGCCGTCAGTATCCACAGTTCGCCCCGCCCCTTGCAGTTCCTGGACGGCATGGAATTGGAGATCCTTGGGCCGGGCATCGTCAACACCTCAGTGATGCAGCTCAGCGACCATGCGGTGTTGTTGGGTGTCTGGTGGCAAAACCGGGCGGGCGAGTGGGCCTTCGAACACAGCGGCGCGGTTCTCGACACGCTGAATCATCTGTACCAGAGGGTCTTTCTGGCCGGGAAATACGCAGAACGCTTTGCCGACCGCTGAGCCGACGGCAGACTTGTAGCTCTCTGGCTGGATTCGGTCTCGAGCCTGCCCCTTGTCAGTCTGGCTGTGGGTCGGGGCAGGCTGCGGCGCGTTGTATTTGAAATACTGCTCGGACGTGGATCTGCGCTTGGCATATGCTGGGGCCCATCGTGGTGCGGCGTATTGCAGGGATGACCGAAGTGGCAGGGCAGGCGGCGTGACCCCGTCTCAGGATGACCGCCTGGCTGCCCTCCTTCAGGAAAACGCGGAGATCAACAGTCTGCTTCAGCAGCAGGTCGGAGCGCACCTCACCAACCTGCACCGTCCGCTCGAACGATTTGGCCTCCTGCTCAGCCGACCTACCTTCATTCTGACGGCCCTGACGCTGTTTATCCTGTGGATCTTGCTGAATCTGAGATTCAAATTCACCACCCATACACCCTGGGATGAGCCGCCCTTCTTCTGGTTGCAGGGCCTGATTGGGCTGCTCAGCCTGATCGTGACGGTGACAGTGCTGGTTTCACAGGCCAGGCAGGCGCAATTGGCCGAGCAGCGTGCTCAGCTGCAACTTCAGATCGTGCTGCTGACCGAACAGCGCTCGGCCAAAATTATTGCCCTCCTGGAAGAACTGCGTCGGGACCTGCCCAATGTCAAAAACCGGGTGGATAGGGATGCCAACGTGATGCAGCAGGCCAGTCGGCCAGGGGCCATTCTGGAAGCGTTGAATACGTTGTCCGAGGATGCTGTAGCCAAGGATGCTGCGTCTACCCAACTGCCGCCAGAGCAGGGCCAGTGAGGGGGTTATTCAGGAGTGCGGTCCAGCAATGCACAGACCAGACAGTGGGACCGGCCTCTGCTGCAATGGGCAGCGCGAACAGGGCTGGACGTGGTGACGTGCTCAAAAGCCCTCTCCTGATCTTTCTGGCGGCTCTCTGTCTGGTGGGCTGTAAACATCAACCTGATCCTCAAGCCGAGTCAGGGCTTGAATCGGGGCCTGAAAGTGTGGTGGTGCCTGCTCCGCGCTCCTCCAGCGAGGTGTTTCGGGAATCCACCCGCCGCTATCTGGTCGTCACTCGGGGCACGGAGGCTCCGTGTGACGCCTTGTTGGGTGAGGAACTGGCCAGCGTGTTTACCCGTCAGGGCCAGCAGGTTCTGTGCGGCAAGCTGCCCACCGATGCCAGTACCACCCGTCGGCTGCTGGACCGGATTTACGGCGGCAATATCACCATTCCCTGGGAAGTGTCCGGCGACCTGCTCACCGCTGTGTTTTTGATTTCGGATGGCGTGGAGATGCCTGTATTTTTGTTCAGGGAGAAACTGGTGGTGTTGTTCCAGTTGCCGGGCTGATCAGCTGAAGTCACGGTGGGCAGGCGGGCAATCTCAGCGGAGGCCACCGGCTGCCTGATGACCGGGATGGGCAGGGCCGAACATGCCCGCCAAACAGACAGTATTCTGGGCGGCAACCAGCCCAGCCACGGACAGAAAATCGTGGATCAGGCTGGATCAACACAGCGGTGTGGGGTGGATGCAGGCGAACGTGGGGCTGCCCTCTGGAGACGGGGCGGCAAAGCGCTGGAGTCCCCGGGTCTTTGCCGGGGCATCAGCGAGACGCATTCCTCTGCGGGGCGCGGGGGCTTATGGCATTCCCGGTCCACTCACACACGCTCCGAGGAG
>JAQBPF010000045.1 GCA_028287665.1 Deinococcus sp.
CATGTGCGCCCGCGATCACGAAGATGGGGCGGCCTACTTCCTGCAAGAAGGGCGTGTACTCAAACTCCCACATGCCCTGATACACCAAGGCTTCCTGTACCTCGCCGCCGCCTGCCAACTGGCCCCCGGCGTCGGCAAATTCCAGGTGCATGCGGCTGGGTGCGTCTTTAAACTGCATGGCGTTCAGCAGATCGCGTCCGTTCAGGAGTTCGAAGGCGGCCTCTACACGGGCGTTGCCTACCGCTGGGTACTCGCCTTCCGGCGTGTTGGCCCGCAGGTCGGCGGCGGGGTCGTGCAGGGCCACCTTGCGGCGGGCGCTCGCCTCGGCCAGCAGGGTCAGGGCCAGTTCCGGAAAATGCACCCACGGATTGACCACGACCACCCGCGCCGTCGTCTGGGGGTGCCGCCGCGTATATTCCAGCGCCACCAACGCCCCAAACCCGTGCCCCAGCGGAATGATCGGCCCCAGATCCAGATGATCGCGCAGGGCTTCCACATCGGCCACCAACGTATCGAGATCCAGCGCGGCGTCGCCCTGTTCGGTGTCTTCCAGCGGCCCACTGCGGCCCGATCCGCGCTGATCCAGATAGATCACCCGGCGGTGTTCCAGCCGTTCTCCAAACAGGGCCCGGAAGGAATAGCTGTTGTAGCCGGGGCCGCCGTGCAGATAGATGATGGGGGGCGCTTCGGCATCTTCCGGCCCGGTCACCTCGAAATACAAATCCGCACCGTTCAGGCGCTCTTCAAAGGCATCGTCAGACCACGTCATGCGGGCATTCTAGGGCAGGGGTGGAAATTCAAAAGCGTTTAAGATTCTAGGGTCTAAGAACACAGTGGAGGTCATGGCCCGCCGTCCTTTCTGCCGATTCCCAGCGAACCTTTAGCCTGCGGTCACGCATAGGCCAGAGGCGGGCGCTATGACTGGAACTATGACCAAAAGCGATGACAGCACCCTGGGCGGCCTGCCAAACGACGCGGGCAACGGTATGAGCGAGCGGGCCGAGTACACGGGCGAGTCAGAGAGCGGGATGACCGACACGCCCACCGCCACAGGTGGGCCCACGCACACCCGCGACGCCGATGGAGCCGTGCCCCAGCAACCCGGCCAATCTGATAGTGCGGCCAGCACAGGCACCAGCTTCGGCAGCACGCCGGGCGACGACAAGGGGCAATAACGGCTCTGGCGCATTGCCTCAGCGCGTATAGACCTTGTACCGCGCCGTGATGTCGAAGGTGACACACGGCGTTTCTCCTGTCCTTACGGGGGCCACGCACACGGTCAGCTTGCCGCCCGCACTCACGGTATCGGCCCGGTTCTGGCCCGCCACATCACTGAGTTTCTTAAATTGCCCGGTCAGTTCTACCGCCTCGTAGTTGGCCGAATCCACGGCGCGGTGCAGGGCGTCGGCCCCCGGATTCACCAGCGGCGACAGCGGCAGCCATTTGCCGTTGCCCCGGCTGTCTTTGGCATACAGCGTGGCCGATACCCGTGGAATGAAATAGAACGTCCGTGCCCCCGGCCACCTCTGCCGCAGGGCCAGTGGCAGGCGCAGGGTACACAGCGGGTAAGTTTCGTCTATCAGCAGGTAATTCTGGCGGGGCGATTTGAAATAGGTGTCGGTGCAGGTCAGGCCGATTTTCTGGCGCGGCACCACAATAGGCCGGGCAGAACTGGACGGCGCAGCAGGCGGCGCGAGGGTCGTGGCCGAAACGAAACCGAGGGTGGCGAGGGCCAGCAAGCTGAGGGAACGGTTCATGGGGGCCTCCTGCGAGTGAGAGCTGGAAAAATGACGACTGGGCCGCGTTCAGTTGGCCTGAATCAATTGGTCTGAATAAGCTGCGCGATGACGCTCTGATCGGCCAGCGTAAAACTGCAACTGAAATCGGTGCGGGCGCTGCCCTGCCTGACCCAGCCGTCCCAGCGTTTGCCGTCGGCGTTGGCGCTGAATTGTTCTGCCGCCTCCTGCCAACTGGGAAAAGCCAAATCGCTGGAAAGTTGGACCGTGCTCCCGCTCTGGAGCAGTTGGCCGCTGATTTCGGCCTGACAACGGTTCATCAGGGCAGAGTTGGCTATGCCGCCCGCCGTGTCGTCGGTGGGGGCCTTGTTGCTGACAAGGTTGGGAAACAGCAGGAAGGTGACCGCGATGACGGGCAGGGCGGGCAGCGCCCAGCGCAGTGACCACCACCAGGGCGCAGGCCGGGGCCGCAGCTGAGCCCGGACTTCTTCGCGGTAGGCCTGCACCGCTTTCTGATGATGCACGCGGGCCGTGCTCTGGGCCAGCGCCTCCGCTGCCGCCACCTCCTCGGCCTCAATGCGCTGGCGATCTTCGTTGCTCAGCATACTCACCAGAGTGCGCCACTCACGTCACTCCAGGCATCCATCAAAAGATGTCAGGCCAAAGGTGGAGCGGCTGGCTCTGCCCGTGCCTGACCTCTGTGCCTCATTAACAGCTGTGCCCAATTAATATCTGTACCTAGCCAGCATCTGTACCTGACAGTTGTGCTGGACGGAAAATCAACCTGCGTTCAGAGCGGTTTGTCTTCTGAGGTGTGGCGGGGCTCTGCGGTCCTGCGCCGCCCGGATACTCCATTTACTTTCCTAATGCCCGCACCAGCTCGGCCTTGCTCATTCGGCTGCGGCCCGCGATTCCGGCGTCTTTGGCGCGGTTGTACAGTTCATCCCGCGACAGGTCGGCCAGAGGAAGGTTGGGGTTGCCTGTGCCCTGCGTGCGCTTGTTGGGCGTGCGGCCCTCCTCGCGGCGGTGCCTGTTCACGGTGCGGGCGGCGATGGCTTCCGCCTGCTCCTCCTTCTCTCCACGTTCCAGTTCACTCTGCTTGATGTGCTGGTATTGCCGCTCGTCTTTGTCGTTCCAGGCGTCTGGCATAGGCTGGCCCTCCTGGGTCTACCCTAATCCCCGGCCCCTAAACCCCTATGAGGATGCCCCGCATCGGTCTTCAGCGGCCTATCATGCCCCCATGAATCTCCTTCCGCGCTTGATGGGTGTGCTGGGTGTCCTGCTGATCGTGGGCGCCCTGGTGCTGCTGTTTGCCAACGTGATCGCTATCAACCAACTGCACGCGGTGGCCTCGGCTCTGCGGAACAACACCACCGCCAACCCCGGCCTCAGCGTGATGCTCACCGTGGGCCTGGCGGCCATTGGCGGGCTGCTGGCGGGCGCGGGCGGCGTCCTGGCGGTGAGGCGCAGGTCAAGCTGAGCTCAGGCACAGCAGGCCTCTTGGCTGCCCTGGCAGGGTTCTGCGTCACCCACTCTGCTGGGCACTTTGGGTTTAAGTTTTCATTCATTTCAGGCGGGTCACACCAGTCACCGTGCTGGTGCGGCCCGCCTCTGCTGTGGCTCTCTTCGGAGGGAAGACGTGCCAGAAGGTGAACCCGGCCAGCTGCGTTTCGCTTCCGGTGGCCGCCTGTCTACATAGGCGGGTTTCTCCTAAATGTAATGTGGATACACTCCTTTATCGATTTCTTCACAATCGACGGTTCAATGCCCTGGCCCTGGCCGACCGCACCGCTGGGCTGAAGTACCGACAGCGCGCGCCTTCTTCCTTCTTCAGTTTTGCCCGGCTTCAGAGCGGCTCACATAGACGGCTTTTAGGAGGTTTTTTCTTCAAATGTCCTGGGCAATGTTGGGGCTGCAACTTCTAACCTTCACGAGGTTGTTCTGGTGGAACTGCGGCGGACCATGCCGCGTTGGTCCCGGAGCAAGCTCCCTGTCGTTCACCTGAGGAGAAACCGAATGAGCCCAACTGTCTGGCAAAGACTCATGCTGACCAAAGCCGCAGATGCGGAAGCGGGGGGTGGGCACGGCGGAGGGGGCGCGGAATTGGGCCGCTCTCTGAACCTTTTTCGCTGGTGATGCTGGGGGTGGGAGCGACCATCGGCACCGGCATTTTCTTTGCG
>JAQBPF010000105.1 GCA_028287665.1 Deinococcus sp.
TTCCTCGCTCTGTTCCTGGCCCTGCAGCGTCACTTCGTCGCTGGCATCGCGGGCGGCGCTGTTAAGGACTGAAGCCGCCTTCAATCTGGCTGCCAGAGCGCGGTCAGGTCGTCCCTCTTTTTAGGTCTCAAAGGGTTCTTTATGTTTGACATTCATCACTTCGACGGCATTATTTACGGTGCAGATTACAACCCGGAACAGTGGCCCCGCGAAACGTGGCCAGAAGATGCCCGGCTGATGAACGAGGCAGGCGTCAACCTGGTCTCTCTGGGGATTTTCTCGTGGGCCCACCTCGAAGCTCGGCCTGGCCACTATAATTTTGACTGGCTGGATGAGGTGATGGACCTGCTTCATCAGCACGGTATCGGTGTGAACCTGGCCACCGCCACGGCGTCGCCGCCCCCCTGGTTGTCGCTGAAGTACCCTGACTCCAAACCCGTGACGGCCGATGGGATCCGCCTGGAAGTGGGTGGACGCCAGCTGTATTGCCCCAGCCACCCGGCGTTCCGAAGCCACGTGCGGCAGTTGACCGAGCAGATCGCCCAGCGCTATCAGGGCCATCCGGCGCTCAAGATGTGGCACGTCAACAATGAATACGGCTGTCACGTCGACCAGTGCTTTTGTGACCTCTGTGCCGAAGAGTTCCGCACCTGGCTCCGCGGGAAATACGGGACGCTGGACGCCCTGAATTTTGCCTGGGGAACAGCCTTCTGGAGCCAGCGTTACGGCGACTGGGCTGAGATTCAGCCGCCCCGCCGCGCCCCCACCTACGCCAATCCGACCCAGCAGCTCGACTGGCGGCGCTTTTCCAGCGACAATCTCCTCACGCTGTACCGCTTGGAAGCCGGTGTCCTCCAGCAGATCACGCCCCACCTTCCGGTGACCACCAACTTCTTGGGCTTTTTGCCGGGTTTGGATTACTTTAAATGGGCGCAGGAGGAGGACGTCGTGTCTCTGGACGCCTACCCTGATCCCAGCGGGAGCCGTCCTCACATGGAGGCAGGAATGAGCTACGACCTGATGCGCTCGTTGCGCGGCGGTCAGCGGTGGATTCTGATGGAACAGGCCCCCAGCGCCGTGAACTGGCGTGAACGCAATACCCTGAAACGGCCCGGATTGATGCGGCTGCTGAACCATCAGGCCCTCGCGCACGGTGCAAGCGGCCTGATGTTCTTTCAGTGGCGCGCCTCCCGCGCCGGCGCTGAGAAGTACCACAGCGGGATGGTGCAGCATGTCGGGCCAGACCGGTCCCGGGTCTGGCAGGAAGTCAAAGCGCTCGGTCAAGAGCTTAAATCCCTGAGGGAACTGACGGAGGCGCGTCTGCCCGCCCGCGTGGCCGTGATGTTCGACTGGAACAACTGGTGGGCTCTGGAGATCGACAGCAAGCCGGCGGCCCTCAAGCTGATGCCCCTGGTGCAGAAGTGGTATGCCGCCCTCAGGCAGCTGGGACAGAACGTCGATTTCGTTCATCCCGAGGGTGATCTGAGCGGCTATGACGTGGTGGCGCTGCCCAATCAGTACCTGCTGGCTGCGGCTGGGGCGCAGAATATCCGCAGTTTCGTGGAGCGAGGCGGCACGCTGGTCAGCGGTTTTTTCAGCGGAATCGTCGATGAGCACGAGCATATTCAGCTGGGCGGCTACCCGGCCCTTCTGAGTGACGTGTTGGGATTGTGGATCGAGGAATGGCTGGTGATGCAGCCGCACGAAGAACAGCAGATGCAACTCCTGAGCAGTGGCAAGACCTACGGCGTCCAGAACTGGGCCGAAGTGATCCACGTCACAGGTGCGGAGATCCTGGCCACCTTCCAACAGGACTTTATTGCGGGTCAACCCGCCGTCACGCTCCACCCGTTCGGTGCAGGACAGAGCTATTACCTCGGCGGCGACTTCACCGAAGAGGCCGTGACCGACCTGCTTGAGCAGGCCCTGACTCAGGCCGATGTCCCGGTGTGCCGCGTCCCCGAAAGCCTGAACGTGACTCTTTCGGCCTTGGGCGACGACCGTGTGCTGCATCTTCTCAACGTTCATCCCACCCAGTCCCTTCAGGTCGGTCTGCCTGAGGGCGGCACCCGGTTTGAAAACGGTGCGCCTCTGCCTCAGGCCATCACGCTTCCGCCTTACGGCGTGCTGCTGGCCCGTTACAGCCGTGCGGTACGGATCAATGAGCTGAACATCGTGGCAGAGGCCTCGGCCCGCCTCGCTGGCCGCTGATCCGGCAGACCTCGGGTTGGCGTCCCTGAAGGAACGACGAGGGCGGGCCTCTGGACAGGACCGCCCTGCACCAGCGCACCCTCCATCCCGCTGTCTTCATCTGCACACTGCAGCGCAGGTGGCCGCCGGAACTTTAGGCGGCCACCTGCTCATGTTTGGTTCTCGTACTGTTTCCTTGCCCCAGGCCTGCTGCCCCTTCCCCTACGGTGTGGACTGCTTCAGTAAGTCAGCGGTCCGGAGAGCCGCCGCCCGAACGAGCCGCGTGACCGTGGCCGTATCTGGATTGGTCAGCAGCGCGGACACGGTGCCGGCCCCCACCCACTGCCCGTAGGCCAGCTGTGCCATCTGCGGTGGGCCGTCCGGAGCAGCGAGGCGGGCGCGGGTCAGGAGAGTGCGGAAGCGGACCGTTTGCGCTTCCCGCACACGCCTGAGTTGTTGCCGCTGAGAGGCCGTGAGTTCAGCGTTCAGGGCGGCGTCCAGGCGGCCAGCGTCGTTCACTTCCAGCGTGTGCAGGGCTTGCGGCGCCGTCAACAGCAGGCTCAGTGACTCCCGTTGGCTGGGGGTCAGAACCAACGCCGGGTCAGCCAGTTGCCGCAGCGTGATCAGCAGTTCCAGCACAGGGCGCACGGCGTTCAGGCGGGGATCGGTGCTGGCATACGGATTCATGGGCAGGTTCATGGGGGCGGCCTGAAAGAGTGGCGAGCCGGGAACGGCGCGGGGAGAAGCGGGCAGGGGAGAGCTGGTCTGGGCCTGGCCCACCGGCAGGTTCAGTGCCAACACCGTGAGCAACGCCGCGCCCCTGCTGTTTGGGTGCGTTCGGAACAGAATCATTTTGCCCCCCGTATCATCTTGCCCCCTGGTCGCCTGCTGAAAGCAAAAGCAACA
>JAQBPF010000128.1 GCA_028287665.1 Deinococcus sp.
CGGCGTGCCCTGAAGTCGCCACCTCCATGACCGAAAAAGAACTGCGCCCGCTGGTCATTCTGAGCAAGGTGGGACTGGGGCCAGTGGGTCTGGCGGGCCTGGCCCCCGCGCCGGGCCGGGTGGCGCAGGTGCCGGTGCGGGCGGGCGGCATAGAGGTGGTGACGGCCAGTTTTGTGGTGCAGATGCACGCACGCGGCATCGCCGTACATGTCTGGACCATCAACGACGCGGCCGAAATGAGACGCCTCTTGCGGCTGGGCATAGACGGCATAGACACCGACAGGCCCGATCTGCTGAAGCGCGTGCTGGAGGAAGAACAACGCTGAGCCTGTTGTTTTAATCCACCACGGTAAAGCCCAGCACTTCGGCCTGCTCGACAAAAAAGTTGATGTTCTCGGTGAGTGTCTGTGCGCCCAAACTCTTGCGGTGATGCTCCCCTGTGGCGGCAATAATCAGTGTTTCGGCCAGACAGGCAGGCACGGCCCCTTCACCAAATTGCAGGTCAATACTGCTGGTCATGGAGCCGGGGGGCCGCACCACACCGCCGGGAATGACGCGCACGCCGGGAATCGACTCGACGCTCACATCCACATCGGCGGGCCGCCCCTCGTCAAAAATCCATGCGCCCGGTTTGACATGCTGCGGGAAAATAACAGGGTTGGGGTCGCTGGTGGCGGTAAACATCAGGTCAGCTTCCCGGAGGGTGTCGTAGCTGGTGGTCGTCACGATCTCGGTGTCCTTGTTGGCGCGGCGCAGGGTGTTGGCACTGCGCTCCAGCTTCTCCAGATCGCGGCCCAGCATGATCACTTTGGCCACTTGCGGCGCGATGGTGCGGGCGATGCCGAAGGCCACCACGCCGTTGGCGCCCACCACAGCCGCCGTGGCAGTTTTCAGGTCGCGGCCCGAGCCTGCAAAGTGTTCCAGAATGCCGGGAATGGCGGCCTTGATGGTGCCGCTGGTATACGCGCCGCCGTTGGTGATCGTGATTTCGGGTACGGCGTTCTGCACGTCTATTCCCTTGTTCCCCACCACGCTCCAGAAAGCGCCCAGTCCAAACACCTCGGCGCCCAGTTCATGCGCCAGTCGTGCGCCCTCGATGGCGCGGCGGGTGGCGAGTTCGGGGGCGTCGCGGAAGCGGTCGGGGAGCAGGGGGCTGCTGAGCAGGTAGCAGCGGATTTCCTTGCCCTCTACCGTGCGAATGCCGTGCAGCTCGCCCACTTTCATGGGCCGCAATTCGTCGGCAAACTGGCGCACCGTGGATTCGCTGATAATGCCGCGCTCCAGCAGAGGCTTCATCCAGGCAAAACGCCGTGACTGCCAGAAGTTTTCCAGCGTCATGGGGTGAATCATGAAGGCGGCCACCACCACGTCGGCGCGTTTTCCGGCCATCGGCACCTCCTCGCCCACACGGGGTTCGGTGCCGTCTATCATCCGGCCCAGGTTTTCTTTGAAGCGCCAGGTGGCCGCCACCAGCAGGCCCAGCGCCGCCAGCTTGGCCGGAACGCCCACAGGCAACAGCGCCGCCGTGACGGCAAAGGCACCCAGGCCCGCCACCGTTGCCGCGCCGATGTAGCCCCAGAATCCAGCCACAGCGGCAAACACCAGCACGGGCAGGGCCGCCGCCCACAGCGGCACCGCGCCAGTGGCCGAGAGCCCTGCGAGTACGCCCAGCAACACCAGATTGCCCCGGCCACGCGGCAGGGTAGACCCGTACAGCGCCCGTGGCGGGTTCAGGTGCCCCAGGTAAGCCGCCAGTGCCGCCAGCACCATCACTTCGGGCAGGGCCAGACTGGAGGCCATCAGCACGGCCAGAAAGCCCTTGCCTGCGTCCAGCGCGGCGCTTGCTGCGGCCAGTCCAGGCCCGACCCGGCGCAGCATGTTCTCTATCCCCAGGTTGTGGGCAT
This sequence comes from Deinococcus sp., assembly GCA_028287665.1. Taxonomy (GTDB): domain Bacteria; phylum Deinococcota; class Deinococci; order Deinococcales; family Deinococcaceae; genus Deinococcus. Next base: position 1,905 of record JAQBPF010000128.1, read on the forward strand.
TGTTGATCCGTGAATCCACCCCGGCACGCCGCAGAAGCCAGTCTCCCAGCGGTAAACTGCCCACCAGAAAAGCAACGACGAGCAGCAATGCGGAAAGAAACAGCATAAGGAGCACTATACCCCGTCTGCGAAATCACTGAATTGCTGTCCCGCTTCCGCCTCTACCGCAACAGAGCAACACTGGCCCTGGCGGTCGCCCCCGTTTTTCCCCGTCTCCTCACCGCTCCGTCAGGTCTGCCGCCTAAACTGAGAGGCATATGAAACGCCCTCTGATGCTGCTGGGTCTGGCCGCCGTTCTCGCCTCCTGCACGCCTGCCCTTGTCGGCCCTCCCACCGGGCGCATCGTGAACACCAGTAGCGGGCAGGAGGGCACCATCAGTTTTGTCAGTGGCTCTCTGCAACCCCGCAGCGGGACGACCAGACTCGACAACAACGTCACCATTCAGATTGGCGACCGGACCTATGTGGGCCGCAGCGTGATCATCGATACGGCCAGTCCTGCACCCTCGCCCTTCGATTTCGGCATCGGATTCAACTTCGGCAGCGCCTGGGACGGCGCGGGTAACCGTACCCCCTACTCCGGCGTGGGCGGCACGGCCCGCACGCCAGCCCCGCGCCTCGTTTCGCGCACCGGAAACCTGATTGCCCGCACTGACGGCAACGCCTCGCGCACCCTGACCTGCACCCTGACCGTGGATGTCCAGGAGCACGGCTACGGCGACTGCACCGACAACAGCGGCGTGCGCTACGTGCTTCAATTCTGAGCCCACAGCAGCGCCCGACCATCGTTTGCCTCTGCGGGAGCACACGTTTTTTGGTGGAATTTGACTTGGCAAGCCTGGCCGAAACATTGGCAGGCCGAATGGTCCTCAGTGTCGGCAGCCACCGCACTCCTGATGCCGAGGCTCTGGCCCATCTGACCGGTGTAGAGCAAACTGAAACGCTGGCCCGCCTGTCTGTCCTGCACCGCCACAAGATTGATCTGGCCGATGAGATTCTGGTCATCAATGTGGGCGGATACGTGGGCGAAAGCACCCGTGCAGAGGTTATTTATGCCCGGCGTCAGGGCAAGCGGGTGCGATATCTGGAAGTTCTTGCTCTGGACTGAGCCACACTTGCGGCGACTTCTGCCAGAGTAGGGCGTGGCCTACCGTGAATTCCTGCCC
>JAQBPF010000161.1 GCA_028287665.1 Deinococcus sp.
ACTATGCACGGCGGCGTTATGAGCAGAACAATGCAGGCTGGGCGGGCCTGACGCAGGTAGCACAAAAGCTCCATGTGATTCATCCGAATGTGCCCCTGATGCGTACAGAACCCAAACAACTTTCTAAAGAGATTCATCTTCTTTTTATAGGTCGCGACTGGGCGCGTAAAGGCGGCGTGGTTGCCCTGCGTGTGGCTCGGGAAGCCTTACGACGTGGGTTGCCTCTTCGTCTGACTGTTGTCAGCACTCTGTCTCATGACACGTATGCCGAGCATCCAGACGCCGCCCTGTACCAGGCAGACCGGGAACTGTTGGCATTGCCCAACGTGACTTATCATCAGCGCCTCCCAAATCCAGAGGTTCTGCGCTTGATGCACGAGGTTGACTTCACCCTGTTGGCCACTGCCCACGACACCTACGGCTTTAGCGTCTTGGAAGGGATGGCCGTTGGTACGCCAGCCATCGTTACCAATGCCGCAGCACTGGCCGAGGTCGTACAGGACGGCGTCAATGGCTATGCTCTCCCTGTACAGCTCAACAGTTTGGGCGAGTACGCCCAGATGAACGCAACCGACTGGGAAGTGTGGGACGCGTTTTACGAACACTCAACCCAGCAGATTCTGGAGCGTCTCGAGACGCTGCTTGATCAGCGGGCAACCTATCAAGAGATGTCTATGAGCGCTATTGAACGCATCCGCACAAAACACGAGGCTCAACAGGTGGGCGCGCATATTGAGGCTCTCTATGATCAGGCGGCTCAACAAGCTCTGTAAAACAGTACTGATTGAGTAGCCCGCCCGGACGAGCTATGTCCGGATACACAGGCACACAGTCGGCACGCTCAGCAACTCTAGAACCCGAACCGCTCCATCACTTCCGGAGGCGTGCGCTTGGGCCTGCCGCTCACCGGGTCTACCCACACCCAGGTCGTCTGACATTCGGCCAGGCGCACGCCGTTCGTGTCTTCCTCGTCGCCTTCGTTCAGGCGGTCCAGTGTATATGCCCGCACGCTCCGCACGCCTACCGAGGTGGTCAGGGCCGTGCGAATCCGCACCCGGTCGCCCAGCAGGGCAGGCTTGTGGTAATCAATGACGTGTTGGCGGGCCACTGGAACGGCTCCCAGGGCCATCAGAGCGTCGGTACCCATGCCGAGGCGCAGGGCGTGGGCGCGGGCGGCCTGTTCGCACCATGCCAGGTACACCGTGTTGTTGACATGCGAGAGATCGTCCAGATCATCCGGCGCAACCGTGACGATCAGGGCGTGTTTGCGCGACTCGGGCAAGCTGTCCCACAGGACGTCGGCGTCAGGAATAGAGAGCTTCACCCGGCGGCGGCACCCTTGTTTTCATCCGCACCGTTCTGGTGAGCACTGTCCAGGTCAGCGCTGTTCTGGTCGGCCTCACCAAGCGCCGCAATCAGTTCGTTCACGGCCCGTGCACCCTCGATGTCGGCCATCGTCACGCCACCTGCATCGTGCGTAAAGTAGCTCAATTTCACGCGGCGGTAATGAATGGTGATGTCTGGGTGGTGGTTGTGGGCCTCGGCCAGAGCAGCCACCTGCACGGCAAAATCCACACCTTCCTGGTAGCTGTCAAAGGTCACATCACGGAACAGGGTACCCTCGCCGCCCCACCAGCCGTCGGGTTTCAGGTCCTGCACATCTCCATCGGTCATCTTGCGTTCAGGATCAAACGCCATTCGGGGATCGTAAGCCATACCAGGCATGGTAAGGCGCGGCGCAGCCTCTTCGGCGGAGTTGAAACACGGTTCAAGAGGCTGAGACAGCTGACCCGATAAACAAGTCAAGACTATGTAATCTAGGCCCAGTTCTCATGAAGGCGTCTTAGGGTAAGATCAGACGTTCATCAGTTTGCCCATGTGTTTGCACCCCATCACTTCTCTCTTTATTCACGAGGTGCCTATGACTGCATTCTTTTCCCGCCTATTTGGCCGCCGTGTTCGCCCCACCCCTGTGAAGAGCACCCTGCCTCCCATCACTGAACTTGATCTGCTGCGTGCGCTGGGATGCGACGAATAGAACGGACGAATAAAACAACTGAAGCGGTTGCTGCCGTTCAGCCAGCAGGCCCGTACTCTTCAGGAGGCGGGCCCGCTGGCTGAGTGACGTTTCAGCCGCTGTTCTGCTCAGTTTTTTCTGGCTCCAGCACCGTCTGTAAGTGGTGCTGCAGGGCAGGCCAAGCCTGACGCACCTGTTCCTGGGCTGCTGTGCGGGCCCGCTGCTCACCCTCGATCAGGGCAGCTTTGGAGTGAGGAAGCCACGCCTCTCCCGTCAGAATGTCCAGCACCACCTCGGCATCCTGAAGGCGGCCAAGCCCGTCCAGAACGTCGGTGAGGGCCGTGGGGGCAGGCTCCAGCAATTCCAGCGTGTAGCGGTAATGCTTCAGGCTTTTGCGCCACTCGTGCCACACCTCCGTCGTACTGGCCCCCAGCACCCTGGGAGCCGCGTCCAGAATGGCGGCGCCCTGCTCGGCCAGGGCCGCCCTGACCTTGCGTTTCAGATGCTTGGGACGGGGGACATCTTTGGCCATTTTCGGCAGGATCAGGGCGGCCAAGGCCTCTGCCCTTTTGCTCTGCCAGTCGCGCTCAAAGGTTTCTATCTCGGCTCTGGGAGCCTTCAACTCCTGGAGGGCGGCCCGCAGATGTTCCCCTGCCGCGTCCCGGTCGCGGATGGGGGCCACGGCGCGGCGCAGATCCCGCCAGGCCCGCCGGACCTTTTTGGGCGCGTCCGACAGGGCCAGTTCGGCGGCCACCTTGCGTGTCAGTTTGCGGGCTTCATGGATGGCTTTGGGGTCGCCCTCCTGCACGTCAGGCAGCAGTTTGGTCAGGCGCTCACTGGGGGTTTTGCTGGAGGCTTTCCTGCGTTTTTTTCTGGTGGGCGGATCAGGCGATGTCGCCATAGGGCGTGCGTCTCCTCTGGCTCCCCCTCGGCGGCACCTGTAGGTCAAGCACTCTGCCAGAAAAATTGCGCTGGGGCAGCCACTCTCAGCCTAGCGCGTGGCCCACAGGCCTCACAGTCCCGGCAGCACCCGTGAAAAGTCTGTGAACTGGATCTGTGGGCGGAACTGAGATCAACCCTGCTGGCCCGTGGCTGCTGCATTGCGTTCCACGTGAGCTGTAAAGATGGCCCGGAAATCAGGTTGCTGCTCGCCGGTCAGGTGGCGGGCAGGGTTCCACAGTTCAGCCGTGGCAAAGGCCCGGGGGCAGTGCATGAAGGCTTCCCGCACGGCAATAACCACCACCAACCGGGGCAGCTTGCCTGCCCCTGCAAAGCGGCCCAGCAACTCGGGATCGGTGCTCAGGTGGGCACGTCCGTTCACCCGGACCACTTCATTGACGCCGGGCAGCAGGAAAATCAGGCCCACTTCCGGGTTTTCTACAATGTTGCGCAGACTGTCCAGCCGGTTGTTGCCGGGGCGGTCGGGCAGCAGCAGGGTCTGTGGGTCAAGGACCTGCACGGTTCCGGCAGGATCACCACGCGGCGAGCAGTCCAGCTGGCCTTCTGCGTTGGCGGTGGCCAGAAAACACAGCGGCGACAGGGCCAAGGTGCTGCGCAATCCCTCGTCGATGTGGTCGATCACTTTCAGAGAAACGCTGGCGGTGGGGGCCGGATACAGCGCCTCTAGGGCCGCCTTATTCAGGATGGTGTGTGGGTCGGTGGCTAGGGTCATCGGAAACCTCGGAGGTAGGGGAGAGGCGGGGAGCTGTGCTTTCCCCCAACTCTAATCCCCCAGCCTGAATCCCCAGTTGCCCTGTCTTCCGGCCTGATGCTGGTGGCCGGGCTCTGGTGCGGCTTTACGCCACCGTGCGCTGCTGAATATAGCCGTCCAGCAGCTTCAGAATGCTCTGGCGGGTGTGGTTGCCCTCCGCCCGCAGGCGCAACAGGGGCAGGCCCGCACTGCGGAAGGCCACGTCCTTTACGGCATCCCGGTACTGTTGCTGCGCCTGATCATGGCTGGCTCCGTCCAGTTCTATGGCGCACACGGGCCGGAAGTCGGGCAGCGACACGATCAAAAAATCGACGTGTTTATCGCGCAGGCGGGCGTAGGTGCCCTGCCGTTGATGCTGCGGGGCCGTGATCAAGAACAGGTCGTTGAGGCGCACGTTGGGAAAGGCCCGGAAGCCCTGCGGCAACGCGCCTTCCAGCGTATGAAAAAAGGTGTGCTCGCTCTGGCTGAAAAAGTAGCCTTTGAGTTTGAGGGGCAGCGATTCTGGAATGCCGCCGGGCACATGCGATGGATGCACGTTGGCGGCTTCTTCCTGCTCCCGGAAACGCTGCTGACGCTCGGCTTCAGGGGTAGAAAAGCGGACCTGACCCTGCGGCAACTGGCCAACTGGGGCCAACCGCTGGGCAGCTCCAGCCGCACGGACGCGTTGGGTGCGTTGGTTCAGCTTCGTCAGCCGCACGGCCAAAAGTACCAGCGCCGCACCCACCACCAGCAGTGTCATCAGCAGTCCCATATGCTGTCCAGCATGGCCTTCACGCTCTGACATACCTCTGTCAGCGCAGAAGATGAGGATGGAAGGTTGCCGCAGAGGAATGCAGGAGGCGGGCTAACGTGCCCTCCGCTGCCGTTGAAATCTGTTCTGCACGTAAACTGATCGGGTGATAAGAACTTGCGATCAGTCGCAGATGAATCTGAACGAAGTGAACGGCAAAAAGGACGGATCGACGGCGATGGACGTTGATTCGGTGCTGTTGCGGATCATCGGGAATCAGAGTCATCCCCTATGAGTCCCCGAGAAGTCCCGCAGGGCGTGTTGAAAGGCACGGGTCATGGCCCATTGCCGCCGATGCTGACGCAATACGTGCAGATGCGTGATGAGGTAGAAGCGCAACTGCCCAACGCCTTACTGCTGTTTCAG
>JAQBPF010000170.1 GCA_028287665.1 Deinococcus sp.
TACCAGTCGTCTCCGGTGCGGGTGTGCAGCATGGACGCCAGCCAGCGTTCTTCCTGCTCGGCAGAAGGCGTGAAGCGGGCCGGGTTCACATAGAACTTTCTGAGCACGTCGCGTGGACTGCCCGGCGCATCCGAGCGGTCACCTGCCGCCACCGACGCCACGAACGCCGCATTGATGGTCCCGCCGCCCGATCCCGCATGGTCGGGGCTGTTGGGCGTGCCTGCCTCACCGTGGGTCCCGCCAAAGCCGTAAGGGCTGACGGGGGCGACCAGTGTCAGTGACCGGATGCGTTCGGGACAGCTGATGGTCAGCTGCAGCGCCACGCCCCCGCCCATACTCCAGCCCAGCACGTCGGCATCGGGCCACTTCAGTGCGTCCAGCAGGGCTTCCAGATCGTCGGCCCAGTCGCGCACGCCCCGCGTGGCGTCAATGGGCGCGGCTTCACTCTGGCCGTAGCCGCGCAGGTCCGGAGCCACCGCGTGCCACTCGGCAGGCAGGGCCGACATCAGGTCGCGGAAAAATTCGCCGCTCGATACGTTGCCGTGAATCAGCAGCACCCGCCGCGTGGCCTGCCCTGCCGCCGCCCGCTCCAGCAGATGCGTGTGCAGGCGTCTGGTGTCCAGCTCTCTCGAAATGATGTCCATGGCTGGAATTCCTCCCGTCATTCTTGCGTGACGCTGGGGCCACACCCCCTTGATCCGGCGCGGCCCCAGCACTTGCCGTTGCTTCAGACTTCAGAAACGGATTTACTTGCCCCAGACCATCGACTTCTGCGCGAACCGGATCGGATACACCGGCACGCGGGCATCGCCCAGGAACTGAAAGTGCAGCCAGTTGCCCGATTTGAAGCCCTGGTACTGGGTCTTCAGGCTCTTGCTGAAGGTCAGAGGCCCGAAGGGCGTGGGCATATTGGTCTTGGCCAGTTCGGCGGCGACTTTGTCTTTGTCGGTGCTGCCCGCCGCATTGATGGCGGCCGACAACGACTTGAGGTTGACATAGGCCAGCGGGGCAAAATATTCCTCGGTGGTGTTGCCGAACTTTTTCTTGTAGGCCGCCACGAACTTGCGGCTTTCGGCCTGCGGGCTGCTGGGCAGCCACAGACTCAGGCCCGCGACATTGTCAGCCAGGGGATTTTTCTCAAAGCCCACCGGCCAGCTCGGCGGCGTGCCGTACAACAATCCCAGAGACAGGTCCTGCTGCCTGACTTCGGTGGCCAGCGGCAGGGCGTCGGTGTCGTAGCCGATCCAGTACAGAATGTCGGGTTTGGCGGCCTTGGCTTTGCTGACCAGTGGCCCGAAGTTGCCGCTGCCGCTCTTGAACTTCTCGGCCATCACGACGTTGAATCCGGCCTTTTTGAAGGCGGCGATGGTCGAGTCGATTCCGGCGCTTCCAAAGGGGCCGTCCTCGTAGGCGATGGCGATATTCTTGGCCTTCCGCTGGGTTTTGAGGGTCTTGAAGTAACTGAGGATCGCCTCGAAATTGTAGTAGGCCCAGGGATGGTAATGAAAAAAGTACTTGTGATCGGCGAACGCGTCCTCGACGGGCACGGCTGCCGCGCCGATCCAGGCCATAAAGGTATTGAACTGCTTGGCTGGCCCACTGATGGCAATAGACGTGGCGCTGCTGACGCCGCCCGCCATAAAGTCCACCTTGTCGACCGTGACCAGTTTGACGAACTCCGGCACTGCTTTGGCCGGAGAACTGCCGTCGTCGGCAAATTCGAGGTCCAGCGGTTTGCCCAGCACGCCGCCTGCCCGGTTGATCTCATCCAGCGCAAGCAGGTAGCCGTTGCGGGCCGCCTGTCCAGAGACGCTGCCTGCCCCGCTGAGAGGGAGCAGCACGCCGACCTTCACCGCACCTGCGCCGGACAGCGCAAGCATCAAGCCCGTCAAAAGCATCTTTTTCATGTTCGAATGCAGTGTAGACGCGGCGCGTCACTGGCCCGTTACAACCGCCAGTGTGACCGCCCCGTAACACCCTGCGCCTACGCTTGGCCTTGATGCGAAACGATGAGGGTGAGGGCGGAAACGGGGAACAGCTGGCCGGACAGGGGCCGCCTGCGTCCGTCTCACCGCCCGCAGGTGGGCCGGTGGGTGTGCTGGATACGGTGGCCCGGCTGGCCGGAACAGAGGTGCCCGTGCGCCTCGGCTGGCAGGCGTGGGGCCAGCTGAACGCGGCGCACGACAACGCCGTGCTGGTCTGTCATTACTACACCGGCACGATGCGGGCGGCGGGCCGCCACACAGACGGCACGCTGGGCTGGTGGTCGGACCTGATCGGCCCCGGCAAAGCCGTAGACACCGAACAGTTTTTTGTGGTGTGCATGAACACCCTGTCCAACGTGCAGGCCCATGAAGACGCCCTGATCACCACGGGGCCAGATACCCTGCACCCCGATGGGACGCGCTGGGGAGAACGGTTTCCGGCCTGGGATTTTTCCGATCTGCACGCCCTTCAGCTGGAACTGATGCAGACGTTGTCGGTGCCGCACTGGCACGCCGTCATCGGCCCCAGTTTTGGCGGAATGCAGGCGCTTCAGTGGGCCGCCCGCACCCCGGAACTGGCCCGGCGGGTGGCCGCGGTGGCGGCCAGCCCACACTCGGGGGTGGCCCTCCAGGGCGTCTTTGGCCCGCTGATGCGTGCGGTGGTCCCGACAGGCGGGCTGGACGCGGCGCTGCGCCTGATCTCGTTTTTTGGCCTGGGCACCGACGGGCTTCATCATCTGTTTCAACAGACCGATTTCAATGCCTACCTGCGGAGCCGCGCGGTGACCGCCAGTTTGCCCCATATTCTCGATATTGCGCGGGTGGTCCAGACGCATCAGCTGACTGGCCTGGCGCATTCCCCCGAACTGTTTGCCCGCTGGCAGGGGGCTGGTCTGCGGCTGCTGACCGTCAACATCAGTGGCGATCAGTTTTTCCCCGCCGCCGAGATGAGAACCTTCGCCCAGACCAGCCGGGCATCCGGGGTGGCCCATCACCATCTGGAGTATCCCTCGGCTTACGGTCACCTCGGCTGTGTGCAGGACACCCAGCCGTTTGCTGCCGCCCTGAGCGACCTGTTGCATGACCGGGCCTTCCACACGGGCACGCCAGTTCTCGCGACCTGAGTTGGAGAAGGTTCCCAATCAAGTCACCGTGTCAAAGGTTGGCAGTGGCCTC
>JAQBPF010000172.1 GCA_028287665.1 Deinococcus sp.
GCAGATGCACGGGCAGCCCTGGTCGGGGTGAAGTAAAAAATTGGGGCAACTGGATGGAGCAGCGGCAATTGGATGAAGCAAAAAGCGGGGCCGAAGTTCAACGCTTCGGCCCCCCTCCTCTTTAAACATTCACGGCTTGCCCGACAGAACCGGAGGTCCCAAGGTCAGAGCAGAATGCTTAAGACGATCGCCCCGACAATCCAGTACGCCAGGCCCGAAAGAACCAGAGTCACGGCGGCCTGGGTCTGATCGCGCAGGTTCATGCTGGACTGCACGGCCAGGAAGCCGAAGAAGACCATAGCGATAGAGATGACGAGGCCGACCAGCCAGCCCAGAATGGGAACAATGCCGATGACCGTGCCGAGAATACTGAGCGGCACGAAGAACAGGGCGAAGGTATAGGCAACTTCCGAAGGCGTGCCCGTTCCCTTAAACAGATACTTGCCGATCAGATAGACGGCGGCGACAAAAATCGCAAACTGAACAGGAATGGCGATGAGTCGGCTGAAGAACTGAGAAAACAGGTTCAGATCATGTAGAGGGGCGAAGATTCCAGCGATAACGCCTGACACCAGGGCGGCGAGCAGCACGTAGATGGCCGCTTGCTGCATGCCGCCGCGCCGCTCGTACAGCTCGAACGTGCTGGGGCTGGGGCGCGTCAGGACCGCCATGCTCTGGGGAATCATCTGGGCGACGGTGTCTGTGGGGGCCGATGGTGCAGGTTGACTCATGCCACACAGTACGTCACCCGTATCAAAGAAGTTTCAGAGAACAACCGAAAGATGCTCAATATTTGCAGTGGATGAAGTCTGAAAGTGGCAAAGCTGTACCTATGGAGACGCCCAGCAGAGCTTGAGCTGAAGATACAAAGGATGGGCCGGAACAGCAGCGATTTCTGGCGCAGAATCTAGAGCTATCTGGGAAGTCACTTGAAAATCAGCACCCAGAAGGCCCGCACAGCCCAGCATACAAAGCAGTCAGCGCGTTTTGAAAGGCGGGGCCGAACTCTATACACAGCGGCACCAATTCAGGGTCCTTTAACGCGGCCTGTACAGCGGGCGCGGGGTCAGACATGGGGTAGAGGCCCGCTACCAACGCCTGCGTGTAGGTCAGCAGGGGCAGGCCCGCGCCGGGGGGCAAACCGGGCAGCGCCCCTGGAAGCAAGGGCACAAGCGGGTCCAACTGCTCCATCAACCAGGTTTTGTGGGCGCGGGCACGCTCCTCGCTGATGTTGCGCTCCAGCAGTCCGGCCAGATGCGGAATCAGGCGCATCAGGTCGCCGTGTTCGGCCAGCAAGGTCGCCACCAACGCGGCCAGACTGGCTGGCGTGTGCGTGCCGCCCAACCGCAGATGCCGCGTCAGGTCGTTGAGCCACGCCCCTATCAACAACTCGTAGAGGGCCAGAAACAGCGTTTCCTTGGTAGGAAAATAGCCGTACAGCGCAGGCTTGGTCAGACCGACGCGCTCGGCCACAGCCTGCAACGTCACGTCTTCATAGCGGTGGGTCTGCCACAGCGTCAGCGTCTGGTGCACAATATCGGCCCGCCGCGCTTCTTTGGCGCTGTCAGACCGGGCGCGAGCAAGAGTAACCACGGGTTAATTAGAATAGAGTTTTGCTGAGAAGTCAAGGTAAATCCTCCTGACAGTACAGCTTGACAGACTTACCCAGAGTTAGTAGAGTTTGACTTACCGGGGGTCATTAAGACTGCCCACAGGAGACGACATGACCCAGACCCATTCCGACCAATTCCAGTCCACCACACCCCGCGCCACCGCCCTGATTACAGGCGCGAGCGGCGGCATCGGCGAGGCCATTGCGCGGCAACTGGCAGCGCACGGCGCACACCTGATTCTGGTGGCCCGCAGCGAGGGCAAACTGCAGGCGCTGGCACAGCAACTCAGCGCGGCACACGGCATTCAGGCTGCTGTGATCGCCCTGGATCTGACCCGCCCCGATGCAGGCGAGGTATTGGAACGCGAAGTGGCGGCCCGCCAACTGACAGTAGACATTCTGGTGAACAACGCCGGATTCGGCGGCTTCAGCGAATTCTGGACCCAGGACGCGAGCGAAATCAACCGCATGGTAGCCGTGAACATTGCCGCCCTGACCGACCTGACGCGCCGCTTTCTGCCCGGCATGGTGGCGCAGGGACGCGGACGCGTGCTGAACGTGGCCTCGACTGCCGCCTTCATGCCTGGGCCGTTGATGGCTGTGTATTACGCCTCCAAAGCCTATGTGCTGAGCTTCAGTGAAGCCGTAAACGAGGAACTGCGCGGCACGGGCGTCAGCGTGACCGCCCTGTGCCCCGGCCCGGTGGAAACTGGATTTCAGGACGCCGCCAGCCTGAATGAAAGCAAGTTGCTGAGTGGCAGCACCCGAATGGCCATGCTGAGCGCCGATGAAGTGGCCAGACAGGGCGTAAATGCGATGCTGCGCGGTCAGGCAGTGCTGGTGGCGGGCGGCGTGAACAAGGTGCAAAGCCTGATGCCCCGTTTCCTCCCCCGTGCGGCGGTGGCCCGCCTGATTGCACAGGTGCAGGCGCGGAAGGAAGGGTAAGAGCGGTCTAAGGGGCTTGGTCTGAGGGAGGGCAATCGCGTTGCTCACTC
>JAQBPF010000180.1 GCA_028287665.1 Deinococcus sp.
GCACGCAGGCCATACAGCCGGTGCAGGCACTCAGGTTCAGCAGCAATTGCACGCCCCCTTCGGGTTGCAACTCGCGGGTAATGGCGCTCGTGGGGCACACGTTGGCGCACACCGGGCAGTTGATGCATTTGTCGTCCACCAGCGGGGCAGGCCAGTACACGCCCGCGTCTTCGGGTGGGGCGGGTTTCAGCGTGCGCTCTCGCCAGCGCCACTCTTCGGGGGTGCGCTCGGCGGGCACGCTCCAGTCCACAAACGGCAGGGGTTGATCGGGAATGGCCTGTACCAATTGCTGTTTTCCAGCGCGGAACAGGCTGGCAAAGGCACCGCGCCGCGAGATCTGCACGTCGCGGCCCTTGTCGTCCTCGGTGGCGGGCCGCACGGTCACGCGGGCAGGCTGTCCAGTGGTGGCCCGCAAACGTTGCGCTTCGTCTACCACGCGGTTCAGGCGTTCGGGCACGTCGGGCGCTCCCACCGGGCAGGCCGCGCAGTCGCCGTGAATCAGGTGCAGAGGCAAATCCCACACGCCCGACGCGGCCACCAGGGCAGGCGTGACCCGGCCCAGGCATGGAAGCTGCGGCCCACCCGCGCCACTCTGCGAGCAGGTCAGGGTGGCATCTTCCTGCGGCCTGCCAGTCACACTGCTGCGTTGGTCGCTCACGGCTTGCAGCGGCCCCTGAAGGTCGTATTCCAGCGCCCCGGACGGACAAACCTGCACGCACAGCCCGCATCCGGTACACAGGTCGGGTAGCACCGTAATGGAGTTGCCCAGCATCCCCACCGCAATCGCCTCGTGCGGGCAGGTGGTGTAGCACGCATCGCAGCCGCCCACCGCTTGCCGCTCCAGCAGGCAGCGCGGCCCGGTATAGCGCGGCGTCAAATTCCCCATTTCTCCCAACCGCGACAACACCCCTTGCAACATGGTCGGAGTCTAGCGGGCGGGCGGCAACAAGTTTGCGAGGTTGGTGGGGGTGGACTGATGGGGGAGAGGAGAGGCGGTGACTTGCGCCTCCTGCGGTCTCAACTGCTACCCCGTAAAGACCAATCCAGTAAGGCTACGGCTCCAGCTGGATTCCTCTGGCGGAGTGCCTGCCCTACTGTCCAGCACGGTCAGCTCTGATCCATCCTCAGCCAACCCGGATCAAGGTAAACCAGTCTCGCCCACTCCGGCTTCTCCCAGCCCCGATTCTCCCAGCAACACCGTGCGTTCGGCGGGCGTCAGGGCCACCATCACGCGGCTTAGCACCACGTCTACCGCCTGTTCCGCGCTTTCGTCCAGCGTCAGGCCGTCCAGCAGCGGTACGTCCAGGTCGTGGGCCAGCCCTTCCAGATAGTCCTGCATGGTGCGAATCTCGCCGAAGTAGCGCATATAGCGGTGTAATGGGCGGCTGGCAGCGGTTTCCTCGTCGCGGCTTTCAAAGTGGCGGCGGTGTTCGGATTCGCTGGGCAGCGTGACCAGCATGGGCACCACCAACGCCCCGGCAAAAGCGTCGGCCCGCAGGTAGCCCGGCACCAGATGCACGCCCTCCAGCACCACACTCGTGCCTTCTTCTATGCTGCGGCGCACCACCGCCGACAGGCCCACACTGACCTGCTGCACCTGCTCGCGGAATCCGGCCAGCAGGGCGTCGCGGGTGGGGTGCGGCGGCGGCGTCTGTCCGGGCGGCACCAATGCCTCCCAGGCATTAAAGGTACTGGCGTGCAGCGTGGGAAGGAGCGCCGGAGACACCATCGCCCGCATGACCTGCCGGATGGAATCGGTGCTGACGACCCGCGCAATGCCCAACCGGTAGGCAATTTCGGCGGCCAGAAAGCTTTTGCCTGTGCCGCTGACCCCGCCCAGCAGGACCACCAGCGGGCGCGGCGGTTGCCGGATCACGCGCAGCAGGCGGTAGCGGGCGCTGACATCCGGCCCCACCTCATCGCGCAGCAGCATTTCCACTTTCTCGCGGATGGCGTGGCGGCGCACCACCCGGTCTTCTGCGCCGCGCAGATCGCGCTGGGTAATGCGGGCCACCTTGCGGGCCACATCGGGGGCCACGCCTGCGGCCAGCAGCGACTGCACCAGCAGTCCCTTGGAAAAAGGACTGGGGGCGCTGCCGTCCTCGCTGACCACGCCCAATTTGCCCCGGTTGTGGCGCAAAAAGCGGTAGGTCAGCCGCATATGTGCGCCGTACTGCCTTTCCAGGGTGCGTTCGGTCAGGTCGTCTATGGCCTCGGCACTCAGGGAGCGCACGCCCGATTGTCTCATCTGCACGTCTACAGCGCTGGCGGTGGCGTAGGCGTCGCGCTGAGACAACCCCGCGTCTTCCAGGGTGCGGGCCAACACCCCCCGGCTGAAGGGCAATTCACCTTTTTTGGCCGTTACCATGATGTCTACGAAGGCTGGGGTTTGCTGCTGGGCGGCCTCTGCCACGCTTTCGCCCGCCACATCCCGCGCCACCTCGACCACCAGGGCCTGCAATTCATCCGGACTGACCAGGATTCGCCTTGCGGCCCGGAGTTGCTGCTCGACCCGCCGCGCCACTGCCGCCGCCACCACGCCCGACGCCCCTGCATTGATCAGCGATTCCACCACCAGCCCCCGGCTGAAGGGCCAGGAGTGGCGGGAAGTTCCGACAGTCAATTCAGGCAGAGTCAAAGGCGAATACCTCGGAGAAAGAGGAGCAGCGTGAGGGGTAAGAGCCAACCGGGGCAGTCTACCCGCCCCGGCCTTTCAGGATGCCTACAAAGTCGCAGTTGGCTGCGGGGAAGTCAGGCTCCCGCCTCTGCTCAGTGCTGCGCCCCCTGTCTTAGTTTCGCGCTGCTGGTTCCCGCCGCAAAGCGCCTTCCAGCAGCAGCGTCAGCGCCAGCCGCATCTCTTCTTGCAGGGTGCGCTCGGTGCCGTAGGCGCTCCAGCGCAGGGCCACCATCAGGTAGGTATCGGCAATCAGGTTGCTGATGCGCTGGAGGCTCAGGTCGGTTCGCATCTGCCCCGCCTGATGCAGTGGGCGCAGAATCAATTCGATGACTTTGCTGAGCGGCAACGCCTGATAGGCCGTGCGGGCGCGTTCGGGGTTGGGGTTCATGACCTCGTAGGCCAGCGGCGGAAACAGGTCACGCTCGCGGGAGTTCTCATCGGCCAGCAGATCCCAGACCTCGTACAGCACGGTCAGGGGCGGCGTATGTTCCTTCAGGCGGGCCTCGGCATGGTCGCGCAGGCGGGTCATGACCTCGCTGCCGTAATCCAGCAACACCGCTTCCTTGTAAGGATAGTAATTAAAGAAGGTACCGCGTGAAACATTGCTGGCTTTGGCAATATCAGTGGCCGTGGTGGTTTGAAATCCGCCCCGTTTAAACAGGTCGATGGCCACGCTGTAAATGCGGGCGCGGCGACGTTCCTTCTGGCGCTCCCTCAGCGACGACGAATCCATAACAAGCAAGATAGCGCGTCCGGGGTTCAAAATTGCACCCTGTACAAAAACTGCGAAATGGGGAGTGGTCAGCAGGAAAGGGAAAGACGCAAAAGACAGAGATTGGAATGTGAACTGTAGAAAGGGCCGAATCACAATCCATGCTGCCCAATCCAATCTCTTCTGTCTAACCTGCTTCACCGTTACAAATGCCGCCCCGCGCAGGCGCCATGCTGTGGTATGGCACGCCTGACGCGGTACAGCAAGTTTGAGGGTGAACTGGATCAGCTCGATTCTTCTGAACTGATGCAGATGATTCAGGAAGCCCTATTGGGGCAGGGCATGAACGATCCCTACGACCCCGACCCGAATACCCGGCCCAGTATGGACGACCTGTTCGACGCCATTTTGGAGGCGCTGGCCGAACGCAACATGATTCCCGAAGACCTGCTGATGGAAGCCATGCAGTCTGAGGACGTGCGTGAAACCAAGTTGGGCGAGCAGATTCAGACCCTGATGGACAGGTTGCAGCAGGACGGCTTTATCCGCAAAGAATTTGACGATGAAGATGGACAGGGCGGGCAGGGTCAGTCCGGCGAATCCAAATTCCAGCTGACCGACAAGAGCATCGACTTTCTGGGCTACAAGTCGCTGCGTGACCTGATGGGCGGGCTGGGCCGCAGCAGCGCGGGCGCACACGATACCCGCGAGTACGCGTCGGGCGTAGAGATGACCGGCGAGCTGAAAAGCTACGAGTTTGGCGACACGCTGAACCTCGACACCACCGCCACGCTGGGCAACGTGATGGGCAAGGGCGTGGAGAATCTGGAGGAGTCGGATCTGGTGATCCGGCAGGCCGAATACAACTCCAGCGCGGCCACGATTGTGCTGCTGGACTGCTCTCACTCCATGATCCTGTACGGCGAAGACCGCTTTACCCCCGCCAAGCAGGTGGCGTTGGCCCTGGCCCACCTGATCCGCACCCAGTACCCCGGCGACACCGTGAAATTCGTGCTGTTCCACGACAGCGCCGAAGAGGTGACGGTGAGCAAGCTGGCACAGGCGCAGATCGGGCCGTACCACACCAATACAGCGGGCGGGCTGCGCTTGGCCCAGCAACTGCTGAAGCGCGAAAACAAAGATATGAAGCAGATCGTGATGATCACGGACGGCAAGCCCAGTGCCCTCACGCTGCCTGATGGCCGGATCTACAAGAATGCGTATGGCCTCGATCCCTACGTGCTGGGCGCGACCCTGCGCGAGGTCGCCAACTGCCGCCGCAGCGGAATTCAGGTCAATACCTTCATGCTGGCCCGCGACCCCGATCTGGTGGGCTTCGTGCGCCGGGTCAGCGAGATGACGCGCGGCAAGGCCTACTTCACCACGCCGCAGAACATCGGCCAGTACGTGCTGATGGACTTCGTGACGAATAAAACCAAGATGGTAAATTAAGGTTCTGGGCACAGCAGAACGACACAAAGAAAGTGGATCGTGGAGAAGATAAACCACGGTCCACTTTCTTGCTGAAGCTTTAGCCTGCCTGCTCCGCCTTCACCGCGTCGTGCGCCAGCAATGTGGCGTAACCATGTCCCAAACTGTGTTCGGTCTTCAGCCAGTTCACGATGTCGCTGTGGCGGGCCAGTTCTCCTGCCTGCACCTTGGCCCGAATGCGAGTCAGCCACTCCGGAATGGTGATGCCTGTCTTTGCCTCGATGTTGGTGTAGTAGCTCTGCTTGATCTGCTCCGGCGTTTTTGCCATCTGGCGTTCCCCCAGTTGTGTTGTGAAAA
>JAQBPF010000182.1 GCA_028287665.1 Deinococcus sp.
CACCCGTGTTTCCAGGTCGGCACTTTGCAGCACGCCCCCATTCGCCACCGGACGGTCGGTCTGCGGCGTGGTCTGTCCTGCGGCCCCGCCCGAAATTCCGCCTGCGATACTGGCCGCCCACATCAGCAGGCTCAGTACGGCCCCGCGCTGACCTGCTCTGGTCCCTTCTCTGTGCACACGCAACCTCGTCACGCGGGCGAGTGTACAGTTCGGGTGCTGACTGCCGGGTGAGGAAGCCTGAGGCCCCCCCCAGTGCCCCCATTTAGAATGCCGCCAATAGAGTAGAAAGGCCGCCTGGCATGCAAGATTTCTCACGTTATCTCCAAAAACGTCAGAAGATTGTGCCGGACGCCTCCTATACTGCAAAGCGTCATGATTGAACCCTCACTTGCACTGTACGGAGACGCGTTTGCCCGTGTTGACCGTTTATTAGAGGAGCTGCTGGAAGTTACCGGCGTTCGTTACGGTCTTCTCGTGGACCGCAAAGGCTTCGTGTTGTCTCACAAAGAAGCGCTGTGGGCCCCGCGCCCGCCCGCCCTCGACAGCGTGGCGACCCTGGTGGCCAGCAACGCCGCCGCCACCGCCGCACTGGCCAACATGCTGGGCGAGCGCACCTTCAGCGAGCAGACCCATCAGGGCGAGAACGGCACCCTGTATGTCGAGTCGGTGGGCGATCAGGCCCTTCTCACCCTTATTTTTGATGTGGCTGTGCCGCTGGGCAAAGTCAAGGTGTACGCCCGCAAGTCCATCGTTCAGCTCGCCGCCATCCTGGAAGAACTCAAAGACATTCCGCCGGTGCAACTGGATTCGGATTTCTCGAAGGGGGCCAACGCCCTGCTGGACGATCTGCTCGGATGATTCCCCTGACACTGCGCCTCACCCTGTTGGTCTTGCCTGCCCGCCTCCCGACCCCTCACCCGCGCCAGTTTTCTCTTCTGCGCCCGCACCTGGAGGCTCTCTCGTGAGTACCATCAACTTTGCCGCCCGCGAAATCAACTGCAAAATCGTGTATTACGGCCCCGGCATGAGCGGGAAAACCACCAACCTCAAGCATGTGTTCGGCAAGGTTCCGGCCCACCTGCGCGGCGAAATGGTCAGCCTGGCCACCGAAGATGAGCGCACCCTCTTCTTCGACTTTCTGCCTCTGGACCTCGGCACCGTGCAGGGCTTTAAAACCCGCTTTCACCTGTACACCGTGCCCGGACAGGTGTTCTACAACGCCAGCCGCAAGCTGATTCTGCGCGGCGTGGACGGCATTGTGTTCGTGGCCGACAGCGCGCCCAACCGTCTGCGGGCCAATGCCGAAAGTATGCGCAACCTCCGCGAAAACCTCGCTGAACACGGCATTGATGTGCGTGACGTGCCCATCGTGTTGCAGGTCAACAAACGCGACCTGCCCGACGCCCTGCCCACCAATATGATCCGCTCGGTCATTGATCCCCGCCAGGAACTGCAACTGTTCGAGGCCACGGCCCACCTGGGCGGCGGCGTCTTCGAAACCCTGAAAACGGTCAGCCGCCTGGTCCTGGAGCGGTTGTCGCAGAACAAGTAAGAGCGAACGAGTAACAGACCAGAGCTTCCAACGGATGGCCCTACCGAACTGGTGGGGCTTTTTTGGTATCCATGCGGCCTTCAATGGAAAAACCTCCACCCAGGGCGGAGGCTTCTTGAGCAGGTTGCGGGGAGTGCTGGCTTCTGTGTGCCTTAAATGTCTCTGCGGTCAAAGGCGAAGACGGCCATCAGGCCAAAGCCCACGGTGTAGATAATCAGCAAGATCAGCGGCTGCGTGATGTCCGTCTGCTGAGCGTACAAATTCAGGTGGCTGGTCAGCAGCACCCGCTGGATGGTTTCTGGAAAGACCACCAGCAGGCGCATCAGGTTCAGAGCGGCAAAGGTGGCGAGCGCGGCGGCAGCGGTATTGAGCAGCAACACACCGAACAGCAGGGCCAGCGCCGCGATAGGCATCAGCATGAGGGCGGCCAGGCCACTGCCGCGCAGCACTTCGGCCAGCGCCTGATTGCTGGTCAGGGTGCCCACCCCCACAAACAGTCCGGGTCCCATGCCCGTCCCGCCCGTAAATTCTCCGTAGCCTCTGGGAATGCCCGCCAACAGCGAGCCGATGACGGTGACGCCCACCAACAACACCGGGTAGGCCAGAGCCACCACCAATTTGCTGGCAATGACGGTGGTGCGGTCCACCGGGCGCAGCAACAGGGGAGCCAGCGTGCCCTGACTGACCTCTGTGCCGATCATCTCGGCCACCGTGACCGCAATAAACAGCGGAATCAGAAACTGGACGGCAATGCCGATGCTGATGGCGGGAATCTGCCAGCCACTCACCACGGCCACCTTCATCAGCACTTCCAGGCGCGGGGCAAAGGCCCACAGCAGCGGCAGCACGAAGCACACGATCAGGGCCAGCCGGGCACTGCGGGAACCAAGCAATTTCAGGAACTCCAGGGTGATCAGGGTCAGCATCAGGCTTGCTCCACGCGCTCGCGGTAGTACTCGTACAGGTCGAAATGGTCGGGGCTGGCCTCAAACACGCGGATGCCCTCGTTGCTGAGGTGCGCCAGTGCATCGGGCACACCGGCTTCGCCGCCCAGGTAGGCGATGGCGTAAGGGGTCCGGGTGCTGACGCGGCGAACGAAGGGCAACCGCTCGAGCGCCGAGGCCGCGCCCACTGGATCATCGACCCGGAAACGGTAGGCCGCCTGCCGTGCCCGCAGGTCCACCGTATCGACCATCCGCCCGCCAGTCAGAATGCCCACGGTATGCGCGTAGGTCGCGATTTCACGCAGGTGGTGCGTACTGAGGATCACGGCGCACCCGCTGGTCGCCAGACTGGTCACGATGCGGTGAATCAGGCCGATGCCCAGGGGATCGAGGCCGCTGGTGGGTTCGTCCAGAATCAGAACCTTGGGTTCGGCCAGAATCGCGCTGGCGACCCCCAACCGCTGCCGCTGCCCCAGCGAAAACTCCTGCACCTTGCGGTCGGCCATACGGGTCAGTTCCAGCAGGGCCAGCACTTCGCGGATACGGTCCCGGCTGACCCTGCGCCCGCCGGGGGCCATGGCGGCCAGGTTGGCGTGGGTCTGAAGGTTCTGCGTTCCCGTGAACTGTGGATAGAACTTGGCCGGGGCCTCGACCACTGCGCCGAGGTAGGCGCGGGCGCGGGAGCCGTCGGTATGCACGTCGCGTCCCAGCAGCCTCACCTCGCCGTCGGTGGGAAAAGCCAGACCAGTGAGACAACGAATGAGGGTGGTTTTGCCTGCCCCGTTGGGGCCAGTCAGAGCATAGACCTCACCTGCTTTTACGGTCAGGTGGACGTCTTCGAGGATGGTGTTCGAGCCATACCGCTTCACCAAACCGCGCACCTCGATGGCTGGGAGTGCGGGCGCGCCTTGCTTAGTCACCTGCTTAACCTAGCCTAATCAACTCCACCAAGTTCTTACATTTCCCCCGAGTACGACCAGAGCATGAAGAGGTCGCATGGCAAACCCCCTTGTGCCGACGCTTCAATCATGCTTATAAGTGACCAAAAGGTCGCCTCAGACTTCATTAAAAGAGGAGCCAAAAAAAGGCCGGAGGGTCCTGCCCCCCGGCCCTCTCCGGCCTGATCTCTGAGATTTGCCCCGTTTCTTAAGAGACCAGATTCAGAACGCGTTGAAGCGCGTCAGACGGAACGGGGTTTCTGGGGTGCCGCCCTGCAACTTGTCCAACTGACTCTGTGTGACCACAAGATCTGTACCGATTGCCGTCAAGGTGGCGGGGAAGCGCAGGCCTTGCAGCGGTTCTTCGGCCACCAGGGTACCTGTCCCCGAATCGGTGCTGAGGGCCACTTTGCTGACCACGCCCAGCGCGTTGCGGGCCACATACAGCGTGCGGGGATTGGCTGGATCGAGCAGGATGCCGTCACCGCGCATCAGGCCGCCTATGACTTTCTTGACCGCCTTGGTCCGTAGATCGATGCGCCATACGTCGCCCGTGTTCAGCTGCATGGTCAGCAGGGAGCGGCCGTCGGGGGTTGCCAGGATGCCGTTCAGATTGATGCCGGGGCCGTACTTGATGGGCGTCCTGTCCAACTCCAGCCAGGCACTCACCTTCAGGTCGGGCGACACGCGGAAGATGACGGGCCGGGTCGAATCGGTCACGTAGACGCTGCCATCTGCGGCAGGCGCGAGGTCGTTGATGTACGGATTGGGGCTCTTGGGGGTCTCCAGTACCGCAATGGGAGAGCCGTTGGGACTCAGCACACTGACGGTGCCCGCCGCTCCGCCTGCCACCCACACGCGGCCCTGGCGGTCTACCTTCAGCCCCAGCGCACTGGTGCGGCCCCGCGCTCCGCCTTCGCTCAGCAGGCTCACGGCACCTGACGAGGCATTGACCGCGTAAATGGACCCGGTGGCCGCGCTGCCGGTGTACAACACCCCTCGGTTGGCGTCATAGGCCACGCCCTCGGGGAAGGTCTGGACGCCCGGCAGGGGGTAATCGCGGGTGGCGACCGTGCCGCGCACGATGGTGCCGCAACGGACGCGCGCGCCGCTCATGCCCGAGGGATCGCTCCTATAGTCGTCGGGTTTCTCGTGAATGATCAGGGTGCGGTTCAGGATACCGTCCATGCCTGTCAGCGAAATCTTGTCGGACATGAACGAAGCGCGGCCCACGCCGTCTGCGCCCACCGTCAACATGGGCAGGTCGCCGCCGTGTCCATACTTGTTGCCCGCCGTGGGGCTGTCGTGGTTGCGGCTCATGCCGGGATCGAAATGGGGGCCTGCCGCGCCAAAGGGGACCACTTCATTGACTGCAGGATCAACGCCGGGGAGGCATTGGCGCGTGTCGTGGACATGCATACCGTGTTGCCCCGGCGTCAGCCCCCGCGCCTCGACTGTAACGGCCACGGCCATGCCCGCCTGCCGGAAGGTGGCCGTGCCCTGGGCCTGCCCCTGTTCGTCCACGATGGTGGCCGTGGCGGTCAGAGGTGCGCTGGCCGGAGCCATCATCTGCGCCATTTCTGCACCGCCCGCTGCGGCCAACCCCAGGGTCAATACGCCCAGCGCCGTCCATTTGACCCGCTTCAGCAGTGTTTCATTCACCTGCATCTCAGTTCCCCCCGGTGTAGCGCACGCGGTAAATGACGCCGCTCTGGTCGTCTGTAAACAGCAGGCTGCCGTCGGTGTACTGGGCCACGCCTGCTACCCGGCCAAACTGCTTCCACTCGCCGCCTTCCTCGAACACGAAGCCCGTGACGAAGGGCGTGATGGAAGTGGGCTTGTTGGCCGTATCGAAGTTCACCCGGGCGATTTCATAGCCACTGGGTTCGGTGCGGTTCCACGATCCCCGGTAGG
>JAQBPF010000197.1 GCA_028287665.1 Deinococcus sp.
TGGACGACTCGGGTAATGTCGGGGTTGTCTTCGATAAGCAAAATGCGTTGATCCATGAGGTTCGCGTGTCTCCCCGTTGTGTACGTGCTTGAATTGCAGCCAATCGCGACAGTCCCATGTCTGAAATGAAACCGACCTCCGGCTGGACTAACGTTCTCGACATCGTAGGGGCGCGGATAGACCAATCGGGGCAGGACACGGTTTATAGACTCTTAACAGCGTGCAAGTTCAGGTGCTCTGTTCGCCGGGAACCACGATGCTGTCCACCTGTACGCCGTAGCGCAGAAGCAGGGTTTTCAGGCGCTGCATGGCATTGACGGCCAGTTCACGGTCCTCGGGCAAAAAAGCCAGCGTGAGGCGGGCGCTGTGACTGCCGCCGGGGCCGGAGCGGGGTTCTTGGGCCTGCACCTGTAGGGGACGGCGAAAGGCCGGGTCATGCATGACATCTCGCAGAATCCGGGTAAAGGTCAGTTCGTCGACGCCTGCCAGCGCGAAGGCGATCCCCAGCCGCTCGTCAGGCGTGCCGGAAGGAGAGGAAGAAGTCATGCCGCACAGCTTAAGCCGCCGGGCTTTCGCACAGCACGGAGAATTTTTTCATGTTGTTGCCGCAGCATTTCAAATAACCTCGCTTCAAAGCTCTTGGAGAGGGATCAGGGCAGGCTGCAATACGCCCAGCGGCGCTGCGAAAAGCCCGGCCACCTGCTCGGATGGAACGGGGTGGGCATACAGATAGCCCTGCGCGTGGTCGCAGCCCAAGAGTTTCAGGACTTCGGCCTGCCAGCCCTGCTCCACGCCCTCGGCCACCACCTTCAGGTTCAGGTGGTGCGCCAGCGTCACAATCGTTTCGATGATGCGCTCGGCTTCAGGGCCACGGCGCAGGCCCATCACAAACGAGCGGTCCACCTTGACGGCGTGAATGGGCAGGCGGTGAAGATAGCTGAGGCTGCTGTAACCCGTTCCGAAATCGTCCACCCACACCTGCACGCCGTGGGTGCTGAGGTCCATCAGGTGGGTGTGGGCCACTGAACCGGGTGTGCCGTCCATCAGCAAAGACTCCGTGACCTCTAAGATCAGCGCGTGTGCGGGTACGCCGCTCTCTTCCAGGGCCGCCTTCACCTGCAAGACAAAATCAGGCGTCAGCAGTTGCACGGCGCTGACATTGACAGCCACGTGGGTCTGAATGCCCTGCGCGCGCCAGCTTGCCAGCTGGGTCGTGGCCTCGCGCAGCACCCAGTCGCCCAGCAGACTGATCAGTCCGGCATCTTCGGCAATAGGAATGAAAATGCTGGGAGGCACGGGACCGCGGACCGGATGAATCCAGCGCAGCAGGGCTTCCAACCCCTCGACCTGCCCGGTGGTCAGGTTCACCAGTGGCTGATAGGCCAGGGTCAGGCCGCCCAGACGCAGGGTGTCGCGCAGGTCATTTTCTATTTGCACACGGTCCAGCAGGGCGTCCTCAAGGTCGGCAGTAAAAAACGCCACCCGGCCCGGTCCCCGCGCTTTGGCATGCACCATGGCCAGATCAGCCAGCCGCAGCAGTTCTTCGGGGTCGTGTCCATCTTGCGGTGCGAGGCTGACGCCGATACTGGCCGTGGGCTGAAAAGCATGGCCGAACACTTCAAACGGGGTTTCGAGGGTCGTGACGAGGCGCTGGGCAATGTGCCTCACCTCCTCTTCGGTTCCGGCCCGCGGCAGCACGATGACAAACTCATCTCCGCCCAGCCGCGCTGCCTGATCGTTGGGACCACAGGCCTGCCCGATGCGTGCCGCCACCTGCCGCAGCAGTTCGTCTCCGGCAGCGTGGCCCAGGGTATCGTTCAGGCGCTTAAAGCGGTCCAGATCCAGATACAGCACGGCCACAGGAGTGCCCCGCTCCAGCGCTTCGGGAACGGTGCGGGCCAGCGTCCGCAGCAGGCCGCGCCGGTTGGGTAGTCCGGTCAATTCATCGTTGTAGGCATGAAAGGATAACTGCCCGCGCAGCCGCTCCTGCTCGGCGGCCACGCCCAGCAGTTCGGCCATCCAGGCGGCCTCGCTGGCAATATCGTCGGGCAATATGCTGGGATAGGTCAGGCGCAACTGTCCGTAGCGGTCTCCGGCCCGGCCCCGCACCGATACCGCCCAGATGGTGGGGTCCATGTAATTCATCCCGGCCAGCGTGGGCGGCCCAAAGCTCTGCAACTCCGCAAGGGCCCCCGGCGACCGGCGGTCCAGCGCAGTCTGAATCACGTGCAGCACGTCGTCCACGTTGCCATTTTCGGCAATCAGTCTCAGCGCTTCGCCCTGGGCACGCATGATGTCGTGGTCGCCCGTCACCCGGTCCAGCGTCAGATTCAGGGCGCGGGCCACCAGATGCAGCTCGTCTTCGCCCCGTCCCAGATGCAGGCGGGCCGCTGTATCCGGTTCAGTTTCGATGCGCTGCACGAAGCGCCGCAGCCGCGACAGCCGCGCAAAGACCAACAGGTCGAGGAGGCGCACCGCAATCAGGATACACAGCACCACCAGAATCAAGACGGTCAGGCTGGCGGTGCGGACTGCCCTCACGCCCTGGGCATGAAGGGTGCGTGGCTGCGAGACCCACACCTCCAGCTCGCGGCCATCCTGCGTCTGACCAAAGCTCCGGACGCTCCGGATCTCATCGACGGTGCTGTTCTTGCTTCCCACGATTTCCAACTGGTTGGCGCTTTGAATGTCGTCTGCAGCGGCTTCCAGTTGGGCTGGAGTGGGGGCGACCCTGACCCGTGTCACAAAAGGGGCGGGGGAAAGGCTCCTGGCCTCTATGACGCGCATCAGCAGTAACTCGGTGCCGTCCGGGCGACGGGCAAGCGCCAGCAACTGCGCCTTGTCGTTTTTCAGGCCAAAGCGTTGGCGGGGGGCCAGCGTTCCGGGTTGCCAGTCGGCGGGCAGCAGGTTGGACGCCAGAAGGGCCGTGGTGATCCGCCCTTCGTTCAGCAGCGCTATGGCCTGCACGTCTCCGCCACTGAGCAGGTCTGCGCCCACAAGCAGTGGATCGGACAGCTCGGCCTAGGAGCGGGTGCGGGTATCCAACTGACGCTGCTGATCGTGCAGCCACTCCACCGCCGCGTCGGCCTGCTGGCGGGTCATGCGGCGTTCCTGGGCGTCCAGCGGCCATACGATCAGCATGGTCAGCAGACCGATGCCCCCCAGGAACGCCGCCAGTCCCAGGGCCAACAATGCCCAGGTCACGCGGGTTCTGAGGGATCTGGAAGGTGCGGCGCCCGTCAGTGCGGAGGTCAGCGGCACTGGGCCACACCACCCTGAAGATCAGCGGTGCACCGGGTTGGGGCAGGCATCCACATGTTGATCAGGCGGCGAGACGGGTACGAAGCAAATAACGGATCAGGCTGCTGCTGCTGGGATCACGCAGGATGCAGGCAATGACGTAAGGACCGTGGGCGGCAATCAAGAGGGTGCGGTGTTCGTATTCCAGTTGCGCGGTGTGCATTTCTCCGCCCTGCATCACACTTCCCAGAGACTGAGTGGCCTCCAGCGCCTGAACAAGACGCAGGCCCAGGTGGGCTGGGAGGCCTTCTCCCTGCTGCGCCACGCTCTGGCCCCGCCTGTCGAGCAGCGTGACGCCCAGCATGCCGGGTTTGGAAATCAGATCATTGAGCAGGACCCGCTGCGCCTGTCCGGGCAGCGGCGCCAGCGAATAGTGGGGCAGTAAGGGGGCCAGGGCTTCGCGCAACACGTCCGGCGTTACGGGAGAGCTCAGAGGCACGCCGCCCTCCAGCAGGGCATGGCCCACAGAAGTCGACCCCAGCGTCAGCAGCGGCGGCGCGTGTCCGGGGGGCAATCCACCCAACAGGTCTTCGGCAGTTCGCATTCCCGGCACCGGGAAATCGACCAGGGCGGCAGCGTGTGGAGCCGAGTGCAGCGCGGCGCGGGCTGCCCGCACAGTCGCCGCCACCTGAACCGACAGGCCCAGCCCTTCGAGCATCCGCTCCAGCAATTTACGGTTGCCTACGCTGGCGCTCAGCAGCAGCACAGGAACGTCGTGCCGGGTGACCGGATTCAGCGACACGTTGGAATCAGGCAACGCCGCCTCATGCTGCGCGTTGCCTAACACATGTTCACCTTCCACGACTTTGCGGGGCGCTTCCAAAAGGACTCTCTCTCCTTATCTTGATCTGTACTGCTTCCTTGTAGTGTAGGGCCGTAGAGTACTTGCTCGTGACTGCAGTCACTCCCTCAAGGTCTATCTGACACCCTGCCCACATCTCGGTCATCAGTCAACCCTGCTGGGCCTTACATCAGCCTTACAGGTCCAGAGGGCGGCCCCCATAAGGCCGTAGTACGCGGCTGGGAACAGCCTGATCGGGCTCTGCCAGACAGAATGGGAGGCCGGTCACCGCCTTACGCCCGGATCACAGGGGTATGCTAGGGGGCGTTATGACACTGTCGCAGACCATCATGTCCGGCGGGAACGCGGCCTTTATTGAAGGGCTGTACGAGGCGTATCTGGCCGACCCGCAAAGTGTAGATGCCGAGTGGCGCGTTTACTTTGATCAGCTGCGGGACGGGGCCACCGAAACGGCCCACTCGCCCGTGCAGCGTGCCTTCTATGAACTGGGCACCCAGCGCCGGGGCGGGGCCGTCGTGCCGGTGCCTCAGGGCGTCAGCGGCGCGGCGCAGGCAGCGGGCGCACTGATCACCGCCTTCCGCGTGTACGGCCACATCAGCGCCCACACCAATCCCCTCAAAATGCGCGGCCTGCCGGTGGTCCCCGAACTGACCCCGGAATACTACGGCCTCAGCGCCGCCGACCTGAACGAAACCGTGCATGACGGCGCGTTCAATGCGCCGCTCAAGCAGGTCATTACCCAGCTGCACGAAACGTACTGCGGGGCCATCGGCTTCGAGTTCAACTACCTGCCTTCCAATGAGCGGGCGTGGTTTCAGGAGCGCGTGGAGGCTGGACGCGGACGCGGCAATTACACTGCCGAAGAACGCCGCCGCCTGATGATCAAGCTCAACGCCGCCGAAGGGCTGGAGTTGTACCTCAAAAACCGCTACCCCGGCGTCAAGCGCTTTGGTCTGGAAGGCGGCGAGAGCTTTATTCCGCTGGTTGACCGCATTATTCAGCAGGCAGGCAGGCACGGGGTCAAGGAAACCGTACTGGGCATGGCCCACCGGGGCCGCCTGAACATGCTGGTCAATATTTTCGGCAAGAAACCGCGTGCGCTGTTCGATGAATTCGACGGCAAAAAGAAGATCAGCGACAACCCCGACGTTGCGGGCGACGTGAAATACCACATGGGCTACTCCAGCGATGTGCGGACTCCCGGCGGCCCGATGCACCTCGCGCTGGCCTTCAACCCGTCTCACCTGGAAATCGTGTCGCCTGTGGTGCACGGCAGCGTGCGTGCCCTTCAGGACCGGCGCGTCGACGCCGAGCGCAAAACCGTGTTGCCCATCACCATCCACGGGGACGCCGCCGTGAGTGGGCAGGGCGTGGTCATGGAAACGCTGAACATGTCGCGTCTGCGCGGCTTTACGACGGGCGGCGCAGTCCGGATCGTCATCAACAACCAGGTCGGCTTTACCATCTCCGACCCACGCGATACCCGCAGCAGCCGCTACTGCACCGACGTGGCCAAGATTGCCAACGCGCCCGTGCTGCACGTCAACGGCGACGATCCCGAGGCGGTGGCCTACTGCGGTGATCTGGCGCTGGAATACCGTCAGACCTTCGGCAAGGACGTGTTCATCGACCTGATCTGCTTCCGGCGCAACGGCCACAACGAGGGCGACGAGCCGCGCATGACCCAGCCGATCATGTACCGCGAAATCGACCAGCACCCCGGCACCCGCGCCCTGTACGCCAAGAGCCTGGAAGCCGCAGGCGTGCTGGCCGCAGGCGAAGGCGACGCGCTGGTCAACCACTTCCGCGACCTGCTGGACGCTGGCAACGAAGTGGTCGAGGAAATGGAGAACCTGGAGCAGAGCAAGTTGGCCGTGGACTGGAGCGAGTACCTCCACACCAACTGGAAAGACGAAGTGAGTACCGCCGTGCCGCAGGCCAAACTGACCGAGCTGGGGCTGGGGCTGAACGAGGTGCCCGAAGGCTTCGTGGTTCACCGCACCGTGCAGCGCGTGCTGAACACCCGCAAGGCGATGGCACGCGGCGAGCAACCGCTGGACTGGGGCATGGGCGAAATGCTGGCCTACGCCACGC
>JAQBPF010000207.1 GCA_028287665.1 Deinococcus sp.
AGCAGGCCAAAATCCACGCTCTGACGTTTGTGTGGGTCAAGGGCCACGCCGGGCACGGCGAGAACGAACGGGTAGACGTGCTGGCCGTGCAGGAACGGAAGAAGTTACGGGCGGGGTGAGGGGAAGACGGTCAGCAGCTTAGGGTGCAGCGAAAACGCGCCGTAGCCCATGCCGAGGGCAAAGCAACGATCTCAAATCCACTTTGGCGATAAAATTCTACGGCCTGGTCGTCGGTGTCTGCGCTTAAGGTCATCACTCCTATGTGCGTCCGATTGGCGTGCAGCAAGTCCCTCCCGTAGCCCTGCCCTCTGAGGTGTGCCGCTGTACCGATCTGCAGCACCTCTGCTGCATTTCCGCTGACCTGAACGCCAGCCGCACTGACCATTTCCCCATCTACATTCCACGAGAAGATCAGGCGGGTTGGATCATCTGCATAGGCAGCGAAGGCCTGAGCCGTCCGGTGTGGGTCGGGGAACATGGCAAGTCTCAGCAGGGCCTCTAGTTCTGGCGTGAGTGTGAGATCGGAGAAAAGCACAGTTGAGTTTAGGCGGCTCTGGGTTCCCACAAGCCATCCGGCCTATCCCATCTCTCCCGTTCCAGTCGTAGCCTAAGCCTATGCCCCCCGCCTCACCCGTTCCGCCCGCGCCTGCAGACCCGAACGGCGGCTGGCGCACCTTCCTCTGGCTGTGGAGTTCGCAGGCGCTGAGCGTGCTGGGCAGCGGCCTGAGCGGATTTGCCTTCAATATCTACCTGACCCAGACCCGCTTTCCGCTGGAATCTCAGAAGCCGGAACTGGCGGCGGCCCTGTCGCTCACGGCACTGGGCTGGGCACTGGCCGCCATCATAGGTGCGCCACTGGCCGGGGCATTGGCCGACCGCCTGGATCGCCGCCGCATGATGCTGACCTGCGACCTGCTGAATGCGGCGCTGTCGGCGGGCGCGGTGGCCCTGGTGCTGTCCAGCAACCCGCCCATCTGGCTCTTTGTGCTGTTTACGGCGGCGCTGGGGCTGGTCGGCACCTTTCACGGATCAGCCTTCGATACCAGTTATTCCAGCCTGGTGAATCGGGAGCGATTGCCCCGTGCCAACGGCATGATGCAGACCCTCTGGAGCCTGTCGGGGCTGCTCAGTCCGGCCCTGGCGGCGCTGCTGATCGGGCTGCCTGCACTGGCCCGGTCTGGAGGCGGTGGCCCATCCTGGCTCAGTGGGTTGCAAGACGGCGTGCCGCTGGCCTTTGTTATCGATGGGCTGTCTTTTGCGGTGGCCGCGTCGGTGGTGTGGCGGCTCCACATTCCCAGCCCGGTGCGGGCCGACCTTGCCAAAGGGGCCGCCAACAAGCCCAGCCTGTGGGCCGATATGCGTGTGGGCTGGACTTTTATACTGGCCCGCCGCCCACTGCTGCACCTGCTGCTGACCTTTGCTTCGGTGAATCTGCTCACCAGTGGCGTGGGCGTGTTGCACCCCCTGTTGGTTAAATTCACGCTGGCCCCTGACCTTGCCGCACGCGGGCTGACCGTAGAAACGGGGCTGGCCACCCTCTGGACGGCCATGAGCGCGGGCGGGTTGGCTGGAGGCCTGCTGATCAGCGCGTGGGGCGGCCTGAAGCGGCAGCGGGTGCTGGGCGTGCTGGTGCCGATGGTGTTGGCGGGCGCGGCGCAGGCGCTGAGTGGCATAGCCGGAACGGTGCTGCTGACAGCGGCGGCCATCGCCCTCTTCGGCATCATGACCCCGATCATGAACGCCCATTCTCAGAGCATCTGGCAGGCCCAGGTCCCCAGCGAATTGCAGGGCCGCGTGTTCAGTGTGCGGCGGCTGATCGCGCAATTTACCGTGCCGCTAGGAACCGCCATCGTGGGAGTGTTGGCGGCCCGTTTTGCGCCCGGAAGTGTATTGCTGTGGGCAGGCGTGGCGATGGCGGCGGTATCGGCCCTGCAACTGCTCAATCCTGCCATGCGGCGTGTAGAAGACCCGCTTCAGGTTGGTGCTGCACCTGTCAGGGTGTGATGACTGACGGGATGGTTCCAACTTCCGCCTTGACCCGACCCGCTTCTTCATAAATGAAGACTGTCTGACACATCCTTTTTGGCCCTGTCTGCCCAGAATAACCACATGGGCAGATCTGCACATATGGTCACAGGGTTCGCTCTAAAGTAACGGGCACATGTCCTCCCATCCTCCCTCCGGCGTACCCGCACATGGCTGGCGAACTTTCCTGGCCCTCTGGGGATCGCAGTCGGTCAGCCGCTTTGGCAGCGCTCTGTCGTGGTTCGCGCTGACCATCTATATGGCCCAGACGCTCTATCCGGCTCCGGAACAAAAAGCCCAGTTCGCCCTGGCGACAGGGGCCCTGGCAATCGCCGCGACGTTGCTGGCGGTTCTGGTGGCTCCCATTGCCGGAAGTTTGGCCGACCGCACCGACCGCAAACGCCTGATGGCCCTGTGCGACCTGCTCGGCGGCCTGCTGACCCTGGGCATGGCCGCGCTGATGCTGCTGACCACCGCGCCTTTTTGGGTGCTGCTGCTGTTTGTGGTGGCCACGCAATCCCTCGACATTCTGCATGAGGCCGCCATGGACGCCAGCCTGTCCATGATCGTGCCCGATGAGCAACTGACGCGGGCCAATGGGCTGCTGCACACCACCCGGCAAATCAGCGGCCTGCTGGGGCCTGCCGCCGCCGCGCTGCTGATCGGCCTGCCTGTCATGCTGAGTCACGGAGGCGCGGGCGGCTGGTGGGCGGGGCTGCGCGACGGTGTGCCCTTTGCGCTGGGCATCGACGGCCTGAGCTATCTGCTGGCCGCCGCCGTTCTGACGCGCCTGAATATTCCCAGCCCGCCGCCCGCCGAAAGCGCTGGCAGCGCAGTGGCCACCGTGAAGGCCGACACCCGTCTGGGCTGGACCTACCTGCTGCACCGTCCGCCGCTGCTTCAGCTGCTGCTGATCGGGGCCGCCGTGAACTTTGCGGCCAGCGCCATTCCGGTCTACCAGACCCTGCTGACCCGCTACACGCTGCAAAGCGACTGGACCGCACGCGGCCTGAGCTTTGCGGCTGCACTGGCGATCATCACGACCATGACCAGTGCGGGCATGGTGCTGGGCGGAATCGTCATCAGTGCGTGGGGCGGCCTCAAGCAGAACCGGGTATTGGGCATTCTGGTGCCCAGCCTGATCATCGGCCTGGGCATCATCGGCATGGGCCTCAGCCGCAGCCTGCCCCTGACGGCGGCCCTGTTCGGCCTGAGCGTCTTCTCGATGCCCTTTGCCCTGGCCCACAGCGGCGGCATCTGGCAGGCCCAGGTCCCGCGCGAAATGCAGGGCCGGGTCTTTGCCGTGCGCCGCGTGATTTCGCGCTTTACTGTGCCGCTGGGAATGGCGCTGGTGTCGGCCCTGGCCACGCGCTTTCCCCCCGGCCCGGTCATCGTGGGCATGGGCGTGTTGGTGGTGGTGGTCGCGGGCCTACAGTTGCTCAATCCCAGCGTGCGCCGTGTGGATGACCGGGACTATCTGGACGGATTGGCGGCGGCCAAAGGCGGCTAAGCAGCCATCAGCAAGACGGGAGCCCTGATTCGATCCAGGGCTCCCGTCTCGCTGTCAGAAGAAATCAGGCGGGGTTGATCTGGCTGTACATGAACTCGTAGTTGCCGGTCGCTTCGGCCAGACGCAGCGCCTTGACGCGCTCGACCAGCACTTCCCCGCCGTGCGGCAGTTGTTCCAGTAAAGACACTGTTTCGTCTATAAATTCTTGCAGCGGCATGGCGTGAGGGTCGCTGGCCTGGGCCGCGCCCATCAATTCCGTTTGCACGTAGGGCGGCACAAGTTCGAACACCTCGACAGACGTGCCCCGCAGTTGGTGGCGCAGCGACTGGGTGTAGGAATGAATCGCCGCCTTGGTGGCGCTGTAGGTGGGCGTCAGCGCCATAGGCACAAAGGCCAACCCGGAGGACACGGTCAGGAGGGCCGCAGAGGGCTGGGCCAGCAGATGCGGCAACAGGGCCGCCGTCAGCCGAATGGGGCCAAGCAGGTTGGTGGCGATGGTAGCTTCGGCATCGTCCAGCGCGGCGTCTTTCAACTGTTCAGGCCGCATGATTCCGGCGTTGTGGATCACCACATTCAGGCCTGGAAAATCGGCGGTCAGGCGGGTGGCAAAACGCTGGATGTCTTCGGCACGGGCAATGTCCAGGAGGGCCGAGTTCATACCGGGATTGGCCGCTACGGTTTCATCCAGCACGTCCTGGCGGCGGCCCGCGATGATGACCTGATTGCCCGCCCGCTGAAAAGATTCGGCCAGAGCGCGGCCAATGCCCGACCCGCCGCCGGTGATCAAGATGGTATTGCCTGTCTGGTTCATGGTGGTTCTCCTTGAACGTATCGTAGACTCTGTACGCACCAACGGGAAGTAGGCACCCAGAAGTGCGCCAGGTACCCAAAGGAGAGTAACGTGTCAGACGACCAGAACCAGGAACCTTCCAGTCAAAGCCGCTTGACCTATGCCCCGGCAGGAGAGCAGCCAGACGATCTGGAACTGGATACATTGGTGCGCGAGATTATTGGCCGGGTGGCCGACAAGTGGACCATGTTGGCCCTGGAAACGCTGACCGAACATGGCCCCCTGCGGTTTACCCGGTTGGGAGAACTGATCGGCGGCGTGAGTCAGAAAATGCTGACCAAGACCCTCCGGCAGATGGAAGCCGACGGCCTGGTGACGCGCACGGTGTTTCCGGTCATTCCCCCCAGGGTCGAATACCGGCTCACAGAGTTGGGCCTCAGCCTCAGCGAGGCATTTTGCGGCGTCTGGATCTGGGCCGAGCAGCACCGGACCACCATCGCCCAGGCCCGCCAGACCTTTCAGGAACGCCGCGCCGCATCAGACGCCTGAGCCGCCACTCAGTGGCACTTGAGTGAGTAACAGCCGAGTCAGTGTCGCTCGAGCCAGCCTGCCAACCACGGCAATTTCTGACTCACCTTTTCGCGCATGGTGCCCCAGTAGCGGCGCGACCAACCTTCCATGTTGCGCTGTTTGCCGCGGGCAATGGCCAGCGCTCCCTCAGGAATATCGTCGTGAATGGCGCTTCCGGCAGCGATAAAAGCAGCGTCTCCCACTGTGCGCGGCGCGATCAGGGTGGAGTTGGAACCGATGAAGACGCCCGCGCCCACGCTGGTCTGATGCTTGTTGATGCCGTCAAAATTGGCGATGATCGTGCCCGCGCCAATGTTGGTTTCTGCGCCCACCGTCACGTCTCCGAGGTAGGCGAGGTGTCCGGCCTTGACGCCAGCCGAGAGACGGGCATTCTTGGTTTCCACAAAGTTGCCGATGTGCACACCCGCCCCCAACACCGAGCCGGGGCGGAGGCGGGCAAACGGCCCCACGTCGCTGCCTGCGCCTACGATTGCGCCGTCCAGCACGCTATGGGGCTTGATGACCACTCCGGCTTCCAGCACGCTATCGGTGATCACGCTGTAGGCGCCCAACTTCACACCATCGGCCACCCGGGTGGCGCCGCGCAGGATCACGCCGGGTTCCACCGTCACGTCCTGGCCCAGCGTCACCGTGTCTTCGATGGTGTTGGTTTCGGGGTTGATCAGGGTGACCCCCGAGCGCATGTGGCCCGTGTTGATGCGCCGCCGCAACAGAGCTTCGGCTTCGGCCAGCCCGGTGCGGTCATTGGCTCCCATCACTTCATCTATGTCGGTGAGCTTGAAAGCATTGGCGGCGGCCCCAATCCCGTGGTACAGGGCCAGCAGGTCGGTGAGGTAATACTCGCCCGTCAGACTGTTGGGCACGATCTGGCGGGCCAGTTCCGGAGCGCGGGCGTCCATCACGTACACGCCGGAATTGAATTCACGCACGGCTTTTTCGGCGTCCGTGGCTCCCTTTTGCTCCACGATACGGATCACGTTGCCCGCAGCGTCACGGATGATTCGGCCGTATCCGGTGGCGTCAGGCAGTTCCCCGGTCAGGATGGTCAGGGCACTGCCGCGAGACTGATGATCCTGGAGCAGGGCCCGCAGGGTGCTGGGCCGCAGCAAAGGCGTATCGCCGTACAGCACCAGAATATCGGCGTCGCCCCGGTGAGGCAGAGCGTTGGCCCCACTCAGAAAGGCGTCACCGGTGCCCAGTTGCCGCGCCTGCCGCGCAAAGGTGACTCCCAGGCCTGCCAGCGCGGCTTCAACCTGTTCAGCTCCGTGCCCGGTGACCACGACCACGCTGCGTGCACTGAGTTCCTGTGCGGCCTTGACGGCCCAGGCCACCATCGGGCGGCCACCTACGGGGTGAAGCACTTTCGGTAACGCCGACCTCATGCGGGTTCCCTGGCCCGCTGCCAATATGACTACGTCCAGTGGACGGTTACTGTTGTTCATCGCTAGGCCAGTTTAAGGGGACAGGGCCCCCCGCTGCTGTCAGACACCCAGATGAGCTTCAGGAAAAAGGAGGTGGGCAGGCAGAAAACCTTCTTCCACCTGCCCACCGTCCTGCCCAGTGCTGTTCTGCGTCAGTGCTCTATGCCGGGTTTTGCTTGGTTGCCGAGGGAACCGGATCAACCCGCGTATCGGGCTGCCTGCGAAGTCTCATCAGCAGCCAGATGCTGACCAGAATCAGGGGAATGGAGATCAGGTGTGTCTCGGTCCAGAGGCCGATGCCCGGTTTATC
>JAQBPF010000233.1 GCA_028287665.1 Deinococcus sp.
CCCAGGCAATGCCGAAGCGGGCCGAGGTGAGGCAGGACAACGGCGATTTCAGGCCGCCGCTGCCCGGAAGCAGGTTGGCCGCCGGAATCCGGCAGTCTTCCAATACGATTTCTCCGGTCACGCTGGCCCGCAGGCTCATCTTGCGGGTAATTTTGGGGGCGTGGAACCCCGGCGCGTCGGTTGGCACGATAAATCCGCGAATGACGCCCTCGTCGTCTTTGGCCCACACCACCGCAATATCTGCCGCCGGAGAATTGGTAATCCACATTTTGGAGCCGTTCAGCACGTACTTGTTGCCGTCCAGCCGCGCACGGGTTCGCATCGCGCCGGGGTCGCTGCCGCCGTCGGGTTCAGTCAGGCCGAAGCAGCCGATCAGTTCGCCGCTGGCCAGCCCCGGTAGATAGCGTTCGCGCTGTTCATCGTTGCCGTAGGTGAAAATGGGGAACATCACGAGGCTGCCCTGCACGCTGGCGGCACTCCGCAGGCCGCTGTCTACCCGCTCCAGCTCGTACATCATCGCGCCGTAGGCGCTGTAACTCACGCCCGCGCCGCCGTACTGTTCGGGCGTGGTCGGCCCCAGCAGGCCCATGCCGCCAAATTGCTGCATCAGGTCGCGCACGGGCAGGTCGCCGCTGTCCCACCACTCGGCAATCTGGGGCATCAATTCGGCGTCGCAGTAGGCCCGCACACTCTGGCGGATCAAGCGTTCATCGGGGGCCAGCAGGTCATGAACCAGAAATTCGTCGAACATGGGGACTCCTTTGGAGGTCGGTCGGTAGTGAGTGGGCTGTGTTATCCGGGAGAGGCGTGCTGCACAGTCAATCTGGGGCGAGAATGTATGCCGAAGCTCTGGGGCGTCAGCCGTGGAGTCAAGCCGCCGAGTTACTCCTGAATTGAATCTGCTTGAAGAATGCCCGGAGTCTATCCGGCGGAAGGGGTGGCATACATCCCGTACACCCGTTCGGCGTTGGCATCGGTGGTGCGTTCCAGTTCATCCGGGTCCAGGCCACGCAGAGCCGCAATGAATTCCAGCGTGTGACGCACGTAGCCGGGCCGATTGGGCTTACCGCGCTTGGGCACTGGAGCCAGAAAAGGCGCGTCGGTTTCCAGGAGCATTTGACCCAGAGGCACAGCCTGGGCGGCGGCCTGAATCTCGCGGGCGGTTTTGTAGGTGGTGTTGCCCGCGAAGCCGAAGTAGGTGTGTGAACCACGCTCCAGCCCAAAGTGCAGCAGGCCCGCATGGCCGCTGAAGCAGTGCAGAATCACGGGCACATCGGGCCAGTTTTTCAGCACGTCCATCACACCCAGATGGGCAGATTCGGCCCCGGCCTTGTCGCGGGTATGGATCACCAGCGGCTTGCCCACCCGCCGCGCCAGGTCCAGTTGCCACTCGAACGCCGCCACCTGCGTGGCCCGCTGCGTGTCGTCCCAGTAGTCGTCCAGCCCGCTTTCCCCTATGCCCACCACACGGGGATGCAGGGCCAGCGCTTCCAGTTCCGCCCGCGCTTCGGGGCTGTCTTCGGCGCTGTCGCCGGGATGGATGCCCACGGTGGCCCACACGCCAGGCAGGGTTTCGGCCAGTTGTACGGCGTTGCGGGCGTGCTGCACACTCGCGCCGATGCAGACCATGCCCGTCAGGCCCAGTTCGCCGCGTGCCGAAGCGGGGTCGTCGAGGTAATCAAGGTGGCAATGGGTGTCGATCACCCAGACAGGGTAAATCGTCAGCCGCCGGAGATGGGTCGGCAGAGGTCCACACTCCCCGGTATCCCCCCAAGTCTCACCCTCAGTCAGGCTGGCCCCACCACTCTCATGAGGATGTGACGGTAGAGTGCCTGCGTGCTGAAACCCTCGCAGTTGAGCTTTTTAACCGAGCGAAGCGAGTACCGAACAGGGTATGTCGCGGCGGAAATGCAGAGCTTGTCCGGTGGTTGGGCACGCTCGGAATGTGAGCGGCGATGTACCTGAGAGCCGGGTTGTGGACGCTGACGGCGCTGGTCCTGTTCGCGCTGATCTTCGCGTTCTTGCCCAGCGGGGGGCAGGCTGGGGCTGGAACGGGGGCCAGGTTATCGGGCGTGGCCTTATCGCTGTATCCGGCGCGGGATGAAGGTGCAGTGTGGCGGTTCCGGGCCGCCAACGTCAGCAGTGACCCGGTGGCGGGCGAGACACGCCTGAGCGGGCTGTCGGATGGGCAACGCCTTCTGAGAGAGAAAAATAAAGCAGGCATCTACACCGGGCGTGAGACCCTGGACGCCACCCTGACGGCTCCAGACCTGACCATAGACAGCCAGGACAACATGACCACCCAGAAGGCCCGCATCACGCTGGTGGCCCAGTGTGCCGACATAGACCTGACCGGAAACGCCGCACAACCCGTAAAGATTGAGCAGGGCTACGGCTTTACCACTCCTGTAGCAACCATTGATTCACCGTCGCTGACGGGTCGGCTGGAAAAATTGCGGATGAGTTTCAGTTTTCAGATTGAGGACGTGGACAACGAGCATTCCAATACGTCCTTTGCCATAGACCCTACCGAAACCTGCAGGGATGGAAAACGAGTTCCACTCTAATTCCAGCTTTTCCCCGCACCCAACGACACCCAAGGAGCCACACCATGACTAACTTCACCCCCAAGACCGCCAAACTGAACCGCAACCTCCTGCTGATGGGCCTGCTGGGAGTCACGCTGGCTGCGGCTCAGGCCGAGACCAACAAGCGCATCATCAATATTCAGGGCGGGCCACGCGGCGATCTGCGAAACGGGCCACTGACCTTTAGCGGCAACCCCGTAAAGGCCACCGTGAGTACCCTGCAAATTCAGGCCACCCAGGCGGTGCTGGCCGCGCCCGCCGGAACCCCTTTGATCGAGGCCAAAGGCAAGCGCACCGCCAACTTTACGGGCAGCGTGCAGGTGACACGGGGCCGCCTGAATGCCAAGGGCACGGCACTGGCCTACAGCGAAGCCAGCGGTCAGGGCGTGCTGAGCGGCAATGCCAGCGCCACCTTCCAGCCTGCCAGCAAGGAAGACGGCGATACGGTCAGCATCACGGCGGGCCAGATGAGCCTGGACGTCGACAACAATGTTTCGACCAGCACGGGCAATGTGGGCCTCAGCAACGGCACCCAGACCGGCAAGGCCGGAAAACTGATCTTTGACGAAGACCGCGAATTGGCTCAACTGACCGGCACGCCCAGCCTGACCCGCGCCGCCAAAGGCACCCAGAAAGCCTTGGTGATGACCGGCCAGGAAGTGCGCGTGCTGACCAAAGCCAAGACGCTGTATGTGCGTGGCGGCGTGAAACTGGTGCAGGGCACACTGACCACCACGGGCGATTCGGTGTTCTATGACGACAAAAAGAATGTGGCCTATGTGGTGGGCAACGCCGTGAGCGTGGACAGCAAGAGCAAGGTAACGGTGAAAGCTCCGGCCAGCGGCTATCTGGAGCAGCGCACCGATCTGGCCCGCGTGCGTGGCCTGAACAGCGCCTACAAGATTCCCACCGAGCAATTCAAGCTGCGCGGCGAGTGAGCCTAGTAAGCTGATGCCTATGAAACGGCTTCCGGCAGTGGGCTTGGGCCTGACCCTGATGCTGGGGGCCGCCCTGACGTGGGGGGTCAACGTGCGGGCGCAAACCACGGCCCCTCCTGCCGCGCCCCCACCGACCACCGCGCCCCCCAGCACGGACCCGGCTCCCAGTGTGCCTGCTCCCGCCACCCCTGCCGCCGAGGCCGAAAACGCCACGCTGGAACTGGTCCGCAAGGGCGACGACGGCAAAGAACGCCGGATTCGAGTGGTCCGCACCGGAACCACCGACGAAACGGGCATTTTTACCATCTGCTCGCGGCAAGACGATGAACCCGCAGAGGCCCCGAGTCTGGCTGTCTTTAGCGAAACGGGTGCAGGTGGGATCCAGATCACCATTGATCAGAACGTGATCCGCGTGCCCCTGGCCCTGGTGACGCAAAAGGATGTGCCCGAAGGTCAGGAAGGCGGCGACGGACGGATTGAAGCCAGCGCCGGAACGGCCCGGTTCCTTGAAAATCCCCCCGAAGGCAAAACAGATCGCCTGAGCCGCTGCGCTGTGGAGGCTACCCCCACACCAACGCAGGGCACGGTGAAGGTGACGCAGGGCAAGACCCAGTTGACCGGGCAAAAGCTGGTCTATGACGAATCGGACGGCATTGCCCGCATCGACGGCCCTATCGTCTTCTCGCGTGCCAATGATGACGGCCCCCTGACAGGCGGCAGCCAGCGCATAGAAGTGGACGTGGACAACGAAAAAACGGTGCTGGTGGGCAACGTGGTCCTGACCAGCAAGGGCGGGCGCGTGAGCAAAGCAGGCCGCGTGGAGTATGACGACGCCGCCAATGTGGCCCGCCTGATCGGAACACCGGAGCAGCCCGCCGAAAGCGCTCAGGGCGGCGATACCTTGCGGGCTGGCGTGATCCTGTATGACCTGGACAGAAATGAGGTCGTGGCCCGCAAAGCAGAGGGCGGCACTATTACGGGCGAGTTTCAGGATGGAGAACCGACTCCAGGGAATACAGATACGCCTCCAGCAACGCCAACAGACGTTCCAGTGAGGCCGACTTTGCCTGTAACTCCTCCGGAAGAAGCACCTTAAAGGGTAATTGCCTCGCTCACTCATCCCCTCTCCCCTCAAGGGTGAGGGGCTAAAAGCCAACCCAAAATCGTCCTTGCCCCCTAACCCCCTACCCGGTGGGGTAGAGGGCTGGGGGGTGGTGCAAATCGTGGGAAAAGCCCCAAAATTCCCCCGTTCCCGTTTTTAGCGCCCCAGCCGAACCGTCAGCACTGGAATAGGACTGCGGGCCACCAGTTTTTCTGCCGTGCTGCCCAAAAAGAAGTGTTCCAGAGAGCCTTTGGCGTGCGTGCCCACGATCAGCAGATCGGCCCCCCAGTGTTGTGCGGCGTCCAGCAGACCTGTAACCGGGTCGCCAACCAACAGTTCTGTTTCCTCGCCGTCCATCACCAGTCCGTTCAGGCGGCCCATGTCGGCGTGCTCCATCGTTTGCAGCAGGTTGGGATCAGGCAGGGCAGGCGTCATACCGCCCATCAGATCGGGCGTGGCGGTCACGCGGGCGTCGGTGACATGCAGCAGGCGAATTGCTGCGCCAGGAAAACGGGTGCGGGCGACCTCCAGCGCGTACTGTGAGGAGGGCGAGAAGTCGATGCCCACGGCAATTCGGGCAAAACTGGTGTGAGGTGCATCTGTAAGCTGGGTGCGGTCGGGGGTAGTGCGGTCTGGCTGAGTCATACCCTGACCGTACACCCGCGCACCTGCCCAAACCTGAAGGGCGCATAAAGGCCCATTGGAAGTGTGACGGAGCGCACGGTCAGACTGGGCCGTTAGACTTGCGCCATGAAAATGCAAAGTCTGGGGGCGGCCTGCACCGTAACGGGCAGCATGCACTTGCTGACGCTGGACGCAGCAGGAGGCAGCACGCGGCGGCTTCTGATCGACTGCGGTTTGTTTCAGGGTGGCGAAGACCTGGAAGCCCGCAACCGGGAAGCCTTCCCCTTCGACCCGCGTGACCTGGAGGCCGTGATTCTGACCCACGCGCACCTCGATCATGTGGGCCGACTGCCGCTGCTGGTCAAACAGGGGTTCCGGGGACCGGTGTACTGCACGGCCCCCACCGCTGCCCTGGCCGAAACGGTACTGCTGGATTCGGCCCGCTTGCAGGTAGAAGGCTACCGCCAGGACGTGCGCCGCGCCCGCAGACAGGGCCGGGAAGATGAAGTGCCGCCGCCGCTGTACGAGGAAGAGGACGTTCACCGCACAGTGGCGTTGCTGCGCCCACAACTGGAATTTGGCGATACCCTGCGCGTGGCCGATATCCGCATTACGCCGCAGCGGGCCGGGCATATCCTGGGAAGCGCCTATCTGCTGATCGAATCGGCTCAGGGCCGCCTGATCATGAGCGGCGACCTCGGCAACCGGGAAAGCGGGCTGCAACTCGACTTTACGCCGCCACCTGAAGCCGACGCGGTGGTCATCGAAACCACCTACGCCAACCGGACCCACCGCGCCTGGCCCGAGACCCTGACCGAATTCCGGGACGCCCTGCGCGAAAGCGTGCGCCTGGGCGGTAAAATTCTGATTCCCAGCTTTGCCATAGAGCTGGCACAGACCATCCTGTATACCCTTAAAGAACTGATGGACGCCGGAGAAGTGCCGCGCATTCCGGTATTTCTGGATTCCCCGATGGCGGCGCGGGCCACCCATGAATATTTTGAATTTGGCGACGAACTGATCGCGCCAGTGCGCCAAGCCCTGCAAAATGGCGAGGACCCCTTTCGGCCTAGCACCCTGCATGTGGTTGCCACCGCCGCCGAATCGCAGCGCATCAACCGCTATGACGGCCCCGCCATCATCCTGGCAGGCAACGGCATGATGACGGGCGGGCGCATTCAGCATCACCTCAAGCACCACCTCTGGAAGCCCAGCACCAGCCTCGTCATCGTGAGTTACCAGTCGCCCAGCAGTCTCGGCGGGCGCATCGTGGAGGGCGCAGATTCGGTGCGGATCATGGGTGAGGATGTGGCGGTACGGGCCAGAATCCACACCATCGGTGGGTTCAGCGCCCACGCCGATCAGGATGATCTGTTGGCCTTCCTGAGTACCGCAGGCAAGCCGCACGTGTGGCTCGTTCACGGAGAACTGGGCGTCATGGAAGCCTTCGTTCCTGTGCTCGACAGGCTTGGTCTGAAGGGCGACATCGTGCCCCACCATGACACGGTAGACCTGCTGGGGGCCGGTTTCCCGGCAGGAAGGCCACCCGGATTGCCCGCAGCAGAAGTGCGGGACACGCAGCGCAGCGCAGGCGGCGAGTAAGCCGGAGTCAATCTTTTTTGGTCGTCACCAGCTTCAGCAGTTCCACATACACCCTCGCTGTAACGGTGGCGTCTTCCAGCGCGTCGTGAGCGGCATAGGTCAGGCCGAAATGTTTGACCAATTGATCGAGCGGCGTGCCGACCTTGCGCGGCAGATGGCCGGAATGCAGCAAAAACTGCGCCACCAATTTGGTATCTACCCGTCCCCGCCGAAAGACCCGGCCCAGATCGGGCAACAGTGGAGTCAGGAACCGGGTGTCGAATTGCAGATTGTGGCCGCCCAGAATGACCCGGCCTACCTCGCTGGCGTAGTCGCGGATCGCCTGTGCCACAGCTTCCGGCGGCTGGGCAGCGGCGTGGTGGGCGGTCAGGTCTATGCCGTTCACAGCCATCGCTTCCGGCTCCACGTCGTATTGCTCGTGCTGCACACGCAGATGCAGAGGCCGCGTAATGTCACCTTCCGGCGTCAGCGTGACCAGACCGACTGTCAGCAGCGGGTGGCGGGCGGGGTCGCGGCCCCCTGTTTCGGTGTCTACAAAGATAATCGGTTGGGTCAGGGCAGCCAGCATGGTCAAGGGTGGCATATCTGGCCGCCAACCGTGCGCTATGAAGGCCCGGACTCCGTGAGCAGCCGCTCTAAATCCACGTTCATACCGCCGAGCCTGCAACCCGCTAGGCTGTAGGGCAATGAACCGCACCCGCCTGACCCTTCTGCTGCCCGCCTTGACCCTCGCGCTCGCCGCCTGTGGAAGCAAAGGGATCGAGGGCCTGCAAACCTTTACCTATGCCGCAGGCGACCACCGCAGCGGCTCTCTGGTGTACGCCGAGAACCCACCCGCAGGCGGCGCGCACAACGCCGTCTGGCAAAACTGCGGCGTGTATTCTCAGCCCCTCTACAACGAATACGCCGTCCACAGCATGGAACACGGCGCGGTCTGGATCACGTACCGCCCTGATCTGGACGCCGCTTCGGTGGATCAACTGAAGAAACTCGTAGACGGCAGGACGTACACGCTGCTCAGCCCCTATCCCAATCTGCCCTCCCCGGTGGTGGCGAGCGCGTGGGGCGCACAGGTCAAGGTAGACAAGGCCGACGACAGCCGCCTCAAAGCCTTTTTAGACAAATATGAACAGGGCGCGACGGCCCCCGAACGCGGCGCATCCTGCTCTGGCGGGTACGCAGACACCCAGTAGGGAGAGTAGGAAACTGCGGCCTCCGTGCATCCATAGCTCAGAGTCTAATTTGAATCGTGGATTTTTAGGAAGCTGTCTTTAGGATATGAATGGCAATCGATTTAATTAATTTTAGCGACATTCTTGATCAATGCCTTGATACATATATCCCCGCTCTTTTGGAAGAAGTGAAGGAAAGACATATCTATTCGCTGGGATTGTATACTTCCAGCGAGTTCCTTTACGTCTCTCCAACTGCCAACACAGTAGAGTCTCTGAATAATTCGAAGCGAAAAGTTTCACCGACGAGTTTTTCTCTAAAATGGTCTGTACCTGATTGGGAATACCATAA
>JAQBPF010000276.1 GCA_028287665.1 Deinococcus sp.
GCCGCGCCGGAAACGAATTTCTGTACCAAACGCTGGCCGCCGAGAACGTGGAAACGCTGAACAGCGTGCGCCCCAAGCTGATCGTCGCCACCTGCCCGCACTGCATGAACGCCATCGGGCACGAATACAAACAGTTGGGCGGCGACTACCGCACGGTTCACCACACCGAATATCTGGAGACGTTGGTGGCAGCTGGAAAACTGCCGCTGGCGCAGTTGGATCAGAACGTGACCTACCACGATCCCTGCTATCTGGGCCGCCACAACGGCGTGTACGACGCGCCCCGCGCCCTGATTTCCCAGATGGCGGGCGAGGTGCTGG
Organism: Deinococcus sp.; assembly: GCA_028287665.1. Taxonomy (GTDB): domain Bacteria; phylum Deinococcota; class Deinococci; order Deinococcales; family Deinococcaceae; genus Deinococcus. The sequence continues at coordinate 322 of JAQBPF010000276.1, forward strand.
AACTGGAACGCAGCCGCGACAACTCGTTTTGCTGTGGCGCAGGCGGAGCGCAGTTCTGGAAGGAAGAGGAAGAGGGCCGCGAGCGCATCAGCGACAACCGCTTCCGCGAGATTCAGGCCCGCCTGGACGGAGCCAAGGACAACGTAGCAGCGGGCAAGGTGTTGGCGGTGGGCTGCCCCTTCTGCAAATCCATGATGAATTCCACACCCGAAAAGCAGAAGCGCGATGACATCGTGGTGAAAGATGTGGCCGAACTGATGTTTGAGAGTGTGCAGAAAGCGGGCGGATTCGCACCGGTAGCCGCGCCCGCCGTCTCGGAGCCAGTGCCCGTCCCCAACGCCGAATTGCCGATGGAACGCACGGGAGAAGTGCCTGCGGCTGACGCTCCCGCTGCTGTGGTGGGCGAAACCGCTGCCGATGTGGCAAACGCGCAACCCGGCAGCCCCACCGCCAATGCCGGAACCCAGCCGGAAGCGCAGGCGGCCCATCCAGAAGGAGTACAGCCGGAAGCCGCACCCAGCGCCCGCAAAGCGTGGAAGCCCAGGGGTGGGGGAGACGCCGCCCAGCCTGCAAACGGCAAGCCAGTAGACGACGTGAATCCGGCTCCAGTTGCGGCGGAAGCGGTCGGCCCCAGCGAACCTGCCCCCGCTGCCCCGGCACGCAAGGCCTGGAAGCCTAAAGGTGGCGATGCCCAGTCCGGTGATGATGTCAGTCCCGCGCCTGTAACCGAAAGCGTTCAGACGCAGGCCGCCGCACCTATTCAAGCTACTCCCGAACCCACTCCCGACGCCGCACCTGCCCGCAAAGCATGGAAGCCCAAAGCTGCAGCGCCAGCGTCCGAAACCGTGGCAGAGCTTGTGAGTCCTGCCGAACCCGCTCCGGTGGAGACCGCTCCGGCTCCGGCAGAAGCCAGCCCCACAGGTGAGCGCAAGAAGTGGACACCCAGGGGAGCGGCTCCGGCGGTGGCTCCTGCCGAGGCTGCGCCAGTGCTTGCTCAACCCGTGCCTGCTCAAGTCGAAACTGGTGTTGCCGAATCCGTTCAAACTGCGGCAGAAACGGTCACCCCTGAGCGCAAGAAGTGGACGCCCAAAGCGGCGGCGTCAGCCCCGGTTGCCCCCGCTGCCGAAGTTGCTCCGCCAGTCTCTACGCCAGGAGCCCAGATCGAGGCCGCCTCCACACCACCTGCCCCCGGAGAAGCCGCCGTCCCTGCTGCTGCGGTGGAACCTCTGCCCGCTCCCACCGATGCTGGTTCGGCCCGTCCAAAATGGCAGCCCAGGGCCAAAGCTCCCGCCGATCTGCCAAGCGGAGTGGCTGCGCCGATGCCGGAGCAACCCAGCACAGAAACGCCCATCACCGAACATCTGAAGTTGGACCAGGTGGGCGAGAATCTGCTGGAGAAGGGTGCGCTGCAAGAAGGGACGCAGGCGACGAGTGCCCCGGCTGAATCGACACCCGAGCCCGGCGCACGCAAAAAATGGGTTCCCAAGAAGAAAGAATAAGCCTCTGATGTTGGACTGAAACCAGTGTGGGGCGGCGGGGGCTGATCTGTGGGTCTGATCGACACATCACCCCCGCCGCGCCGTTTTTAATGTTGAGTCACGCTACTATCAGGCCATGACCATTGCCATCGTCACCGATTCCACGAGTGACCTCAGCCCGCAACTGTGCGGGCAATACGGCCTGACCAGCGTGCCTCTGTACGTGCTGTTTGACGGCAAGATGCACCGCGACGGCATTGACCTGAAGCCCGCCGAACTGTTTGCAGGCCTGAAAGCAGGCAAAAAAACGCCCAGCACCTCGCAGCCCAGCCCCGCCGAATTTGCCGAGGTGTACCGGAGGGCACTGGAAACCGCCGACGAAGTGCTGAGCGTACACATCAGCGGGCAACTGTCGGGAACGGTGGGGAGTGCCCGGTTGGCGGCGCAGGAATTTGGCAACAAAGTGACCGTGGTAGACACCAAATCAGTGAGCATGGGCCTGGGCATGCGGGCCATCCGCGCCTCGGAACTTGCCAGAGCGGGCAAAAGCGTGCCGGAAATCGTGGCCGAACTGGAGCGCGTGGGCGCGGTAGCCGACATCCGCTTTACGGTGGATACGCTGGATTTTCTGCGGATCAACGGACGCATCGGCGGTGCTCAGGCCCTGTTGGGCGGCCTGCTGAACATCAAGCCCATTCTGGTGGTCAAGGGCGGCAAAGTGGAATCGGGCGGGCGGGTGCGCGGCCACAAAAAGGCCATGCAGGACATCATGGATCATGTCCGCAAATACGTGACCCAGCACGGCGGCGCACGGGTCTCGTTTATGGCGACGGTGGGCGGTGAAGAGTACATCCGCGAGGTGCGCTCCGGCCTCGGCGACCTGAAATTCGATGATCTGGGCGACCATACGATCGGCGCAGTGGTCGGCACGCACGCTGGCCCCGGCACGGTGGGCGCGACGCTGGAACCCCTGACCGCCTGAGTGTGAGGCGCACCTCTCTGTCTGGCCCTTCCGGCTGGGGCCTGGGTCTGCTGCTGCTGCTGAGCGCCTGCCGTAATGCCCCCAGCACCGAACAAAATGTGAGCCTGAAACGGGTGGTGGTCGCCCCGGAAGGCCGCGTGGAATTGCGTGTGTTGCGCCTGCCCAACGGTTGCCTGGACGCCGCGCCCGTGGTGGCCAAAGCGCCGCCGCCGCCCCTGCCTCTCAGCGGGCGCCTGGGCCTGTGGGTGGCCGAAATCGACCCGGTGACGCTCGCGCCGATCCGGGCGGTGGCCACCAATCCTGATAGCGTGTTTCCGCTGGCCAGCACCTACAAACAGGCGGTGCTGTGGGCGGTTCTCAGGCAGTTTGACGCCGGAACCCTGACCCCCACCGAGCGCTTCAACGTGACCCGCGACAACCAGAGTCTCGGCAACTACCCCTTCGACGGCACGACCATCAAAGACCTGTCGGTGCGGATGATCCAGAAGAGTGACAACACCGCCACCGACATCCTGCACCGCCGGGTGGGGCTGCAAAACGTGCAGGCGGTGGCCGACGACCTGGGGCTGTGCCACACCCGCCTGATTCTGCCCACGCGGGATTGGTGGGTGGCCCAGTCGGGCCTGTCGGAGACCTTCAACGGCACGACCCGCTGGGCGGGCGCACGCGGCACAGACCGGGCCGCACTCGCCGCCCTGATCGACACCGATGCCCGCAAGTACCGCGCCGATTATCTTCAGCGCAAACTCGACGATTACTTTGAGGCCGATCATGATCCCAATGATGATCTGCGCGCACATAACCTCAGCACGCCCTACGAACTCGGTACCCTGCTGGCCTCCGAATTCCTGAACTCCGGCCTCTCGCCCCGCGCTCAGAAGTGGCAGCGTGAAGTGATGGCGCAGGGCTTTGGCCGCTCGGCCCTCAAGGTGCAGCAGCGCGGCAACGTGGCCTGGTTTGGCGGCAAAGGCGGCAACGGCTGGGGCATTCTGACCTACAGCGGCTACGTGCAAACCAAAGACGGGCGGCATCTGGTGTACGCCTTTATGCAGCACGGGGCCGACCAGAGTTACACCATGCCCAACACCCGCCGCGCCTTTGCGTGGATCAATGCCGGACTAGACGTGATTCTGGGCGTGAAACCGCGTAATCAGGTCAAAGCGCACACACCGTAGATGATCTGGTCAACGGGCAGCGTCAGAGGTCCTCGTTCTGACGCTGCCCGTTTCCCCATTCCCTTCTCAATACAGCTGCTCTGGAGGCCCACTTCGCTCGGTCGGCACACAGCACTTGTGTCCTGAGCACCCACCTGATTGCTGCACGGGTTGGCCCACGCCTTGAGGCTCAGGCTGTTCCGTCTGCCCGCGCCAGCTCGGCTGCAATGGCCGCGTCCAACTGTGGGCGCACCGCCGCGTAGGGCTCGGCCACCGTCGCGCCTGCTGCGGGCACATGGCCGCCGCCGCCCAGAGCCACAGCAATATTCTGGGCACTCACCTTGCCGCGAGAACGCAGCGACAGCTTCACACGGTCGCCAAAGTCCTTGACCATCACGGCCAGTTCTGCCCCTTCCGAAGCGCGGAGCATCCCGACATACGATTCCACATCTTCCCAACTGCCGCCCGCCCGTTCCAGCATGGCGTTGTCCACACGGGCCAGCACCACGCGCCCACCGTGCAGGAATTCCATCGTGCCCAGCACCTCGCGCAGCAGCAGGTAGTAGGTGCGCGGATTCTGGGCCATCTGGT
>JAQBPF010000363.1 GCA_028287665.1 Deinococcus sp.
CCGCCAGCAACTCCACCAACACGCCGCTGATCAGGCTGGATTTGCCTGACCCCGAGACTCCAGTGATGCTGCTGAGCACGCCCAGCGGGAAATTCACATCCAGACCGTGCAGGTTGTTTCGGGTGGCTCCCCTGAGCTGCAACCACCCGCTGGGCGACCTCGCGCGACGCGGCTCCTGGGCTGTGGGCGAGTCAAGCAGATACCGCGCCGTCTGCGAGGCGGGCACTCCAGCCAGACCCGCTGGAGGTCCGCTGTACAGGATTTGCCCGCCTTCTTCTCCGGCTGCCGGGCCGACATCGACCAACCAGTCGGCCCGCCGGATGACCTCCAGATCGTGTTCAACCACAAACAGAGAGTTGCCTGCGGCCTTGAGGCTGTCCAGTGCCCTTAACAGGGCCTCGGTATCTGCGGGATGCAGTCCGGCAGAAGGTTCATCCAGGACATACACCACACCGAAGAGGTTGGAGTACAGCTGCGTGGCGAGCCGCAACCGCTGCAACTCTCCGGGTGAGAGGGTTGGTGTGCTGCGCTCGGCTGTCAGGTAGCCGAGGCCCAGGTCAAGCAACACGCTCAGCCGTGCCACGAGGTCTTCGGACATGCGCTGAAGGGCCACGACCTGTTCTGGATGCGCCGCTTCTCGCTGGGCCTGGCCGCTGGCTGTGCCCTCGGCAAAAGGGATCAGCAGCTCGGAAACCCGCTGGAGAGGGAGGCGAGACAGCTCGGCGATATCCAGGCCTGCAAACGTGACTGCGAGGGCCCCGGGCTGCAGCCGCTTTCCGTGACATCCGGGGCATTCGCGGCTCAGCATGTACTGGGCCACGCGCTTTTTCATGGCAGCGCTCTGGGTGGTGGCAAAGGTGTGCAGCACATGACGCCGCGCACTGCTGAAGGTGCCCATATAGCTGGGCTCCATCTTGCGTTTCAGGGCGCGTCTGGTTTCCTGCGGGGTCAACCCGGGATACACGGGGACCACAGGTTGCTCTTCAGTGAACAAAATCCAGTCCCGCTCTTGCTGGGGCAACTCTCGCCAAGGACGGTCGACGTCGTATCCCAAGGTGATCAAAATATCGCGCTGATTCTGACCACCCCAGGCGGTTGGCCAGGCCGCAACCGCACGCTCCCGAATGGTCAGTGAATCATCTGGGACCATGGAAGCTTCAGTGACATCATAGATTCGCCCCAACCCGTGACAGTGGGGACACGCCCCCTCCGGCGTGTTGGGGGAAAACCCTTCGGCGTAAATCGTGTCCTGACCAGGCGGATAATCGCCTGCCCTGGAATACAGCATTCGCAAGAGATTCGAGAGCGTGGTCACGCTTCCCACGGATGAGCGGGTGGTGGGCGTACCCCGTTGCTGCTGAAGAGCCACGGCTGGAGGCAATCCCTCGATAGCGTCCACATCCGGCGCTCCGACCTGATGGAACAGTCGCCGGGCATAGGGAGACACGGATTCCAGATAACGCCGCTGCGCTTCGGCGTACAGCGTGCCGAACGCCAGTGAGGACTTGCCCGAACCCGAGACGCCCGTAAAGACGACCAAGGCGTCACGCGGCAGCTCGACATCCACATTCTTGAGATTGTGTTCCCGCGCGCCACGGACGCGGACAAATCCGCTTCTGGGTGGAGGAGAAGTCTGGGAAGCACGTTTCATGCAGGCATTATCCGTAGCTCGCTGGACATGCGCTTTGACAGACCCTGAAGAGTAGGCCGCCCGTTGGGCCAAATGGGGCCACGGCCTGTTCCTGGCGGAGGCTCTTGGGCAGGCCACTGAGTCAGGAGAGAAGGGCCTGTCACTCAGCTTGCCGCTGCACTGGCCCCTCTGAACTGACCGTATGGAGTTGCCACCTCTCGACGGTCACTGTGCCGAGAGTCTTGTCTGCATTCAGTTCCGGCGCTGAACCGTCAACTCGAAAGGTCCGCTGCGGGGTGTGTAGATGGTCTGCCCGCGTTGCTGCTGCTTTTGCCGGAACCGCAGGACCAACTGGCCCGGCGCACTGGTGGTTGAAGCTGTATTGGAAAACGCCGTAAAAGTCCCGGGATTCTGGTCCAGTGTGGCGTAATCCATGAGAACATTGGTTGCTGTCGTGGTAATTGACGTCGGAATGCTGGTGGGAATCGCCGTACTGACCCCGGTGACCGTCGTGGCTGCACAGGGCAGGACCGGAGCTGCGGCATTGGGCGCACAGACCAACTGACGCGATTCCACCAAGGCATATGTGTTGGCATCGGCCCAGGTGCTTGGGGTCCGGTCAGCGCTGGCAAGTTGAGTCCGGGCGACCAGGCGGTACACCAGATACAGATAAGCGTTGGCATCGTACTGCGCATTGGCTCCAATTTGCCTGACCTCGCCCACCAATACGGCAAAGCAGGGAAGGTTCCCCGCGGCAGGCGTGAGATCACAAGCTGAGCCGTTGACGCTCAGGCTGGTGCTGAGTACGCTGGCGGCCCGGACCCGGTCACCGACATATCCGGCCGCATCTTGAAGGGCCTGCAGGCGGCTGGCTTCGCCTGTGATCTCGTTCGAAGCCTTCATGGTTGAAGATTCCACTGCCCCGAGGGCCACGAGCATGATGCTGAGCAGCGCCATCGCCACGAGCAATTCCACCAAGGTAAAACCGGCAGTTGTAGTGGGTGTCATTCGGGCCTGCCTATTTCTGCCACATATGAAATGGCGCTGGAGCCTGTTGGTGTGCACGTTACGGTAATGCGCCGCCGTCCAACTGGAGTGGCCGTGCCCTG
>JAQBPF010000379.1 GCA_028287665.1 Deinococcus sp.
GGGCCGGTCATCCACAGCACCACGCCGTCAGCGGGGCCGTCCGGTACATGCGCGGTGGAATAAAAATCGAGGTCGGGGCCAGGGACGCCGTGTTCATCGTGCAGGGCAAGGGCGCGGAAGGCGGGCAGATCGGGCAGCAGGACGCGCATGGGGAACCTCGGGGAGAAGCTGAGAAAGGGCGTGCGGGGGCGATTATTGGGGGGGTGTTGAAGCCGAGACATTGAGCCATTCTGTCCGGGTGATTTCCATATGCACGTCGGTGCGGCCCGGACGTTCGGTGCGGCCCACCTCGCGGAATCCGCAGGCCAGAAAAGCACGCTGGGCACGGCGATTGTGTCCAAAGGTGGTCAGGCGCACGCGCGACAGTGGAATGCTGCGTTCCTCGAAGGCCCAGCGCAGGAGGGCTGCCACCGCCTCGCGCCCGTAGCCCTGCCCCCAGAGGGCCTGCACGCCGATCATCACGCCCAACGTGGCGACGGTGGGAACGCTGGGCGGGTGTGGGCGCATGTCGTACAGTTCTGCGCTGCCGATCAGGGTACCGTGTTCGTCCAGTACGCCGAAGCCCGCGCGTTCCCCGGTTTTTTCTTCGTCCTGCATCACGCGCCGGAACAGCCATTCGGGCATTTTGATGGGTTTGGCATCGTTCCAGTCAGCCAGTTCCCGGTCACGAAAAAAGCTGTGCAGTGTGCGCCACTCGCCCGCGCCAAAGTCCAGCAGAGGCCGCAGCGTCACGCGCCTGCGGGCGTGCGGGGCGTCCTGCTCTGGTTGGTCTTGCTCTGGCATGATCGTCAGTCTAGCCCGGCCCCGCCTGGGTGAGGGGGTTGCTGAGGGCTCCCCGTGTCCAGCAGCTCACTGAGTGGCCCGGTGGCCCGCACCACATCCCGCGTCAGGCGCGACAGGTGAAAGGCGTCTCCCTCGGCCCGCTCGACGGTGCGTGTGGCTGGATCGACCACCAGGAGGGCCAATGTTTGCCCGCCCGCGTGCCGAATGCTCACGCCCGGATGCCCGGCCAACGCCACCTGATCGGCGCCGGTCAGGGTCGCCCAGGCCAGCGCCGATTGATCCAACCCCAGATGCGCGGTGGGCAGAGCGCGGGCGGCCAGTTCTGCCGTCAGCCAGGCCAGCGCCTCCGGTTGTCCGCCCACGATGCCCTGCTCGATGTGTGGGCGCTGTTGGTTGTAGTGAATCGGCAGGCCGTCGCGCCGCAGCAGATCGCCCCCCGCCGCCCGCAGGAGCGCGTGGCCCGCCGCAATGTCCCATTCACTGCGCGGCGACATGGTAAAGGTGGCATCTGCCTCGCCCGCCGCGATCCTGGCCAGTTTCAGCGCAATGCTGCCGCTGGGTTTCATGCCGGGCAGGTCGTGCAGGTGCAGTTCGCGCTTGTATTCCGTGCCGGAAATTGCGATTACGAACGGGTCATTCGTGCCGCCGCCGCGAGGACGGCCGCCCGGAGTCTCACCATTTTTCGTCACGCCCGCGCCGACCAGCCCCGCAAACAATTCACCCGGTGTAGGCGCGTATACCACGCCCAGCACCGGCTCGCCGCCCAGGGCGAGGCCGATGCTGACGCTAAAGTCGGCCGTGCCTTTAATAAAATCGTTGGTGCCGTCTATCGGGTCGATGATCCACACCCGCTCTCGCCCCAGCCGCTCGGTCTGGTTTTCTGGAGTGTCGGTTTCTTCCTCGCTCAGCAGGCCGTCGCCCGGAAAAGCTGCCTTCAGGCCCGCCACGATCAGCGCCGAGGCTTCGCGGTCTGCCGCCGTCACCGTGTCTTCTGCCGAGGTTTTGTGCTCGACGGTGATGCCGCGTGCCAGATGCGAGAGCAGCAGCGCTCCTGCTTCCCGCGCCAGTCGGACGGCGGTTTCTAATTCGGCTTGCAGATTGGAGGGGGAAGTCATGCGGGCAGGATAGCGGTGTGCGGCGTGTATGGGTCAGTCATCCCCGCCCGCCCACTCGCTTTTTGCTGTTCCCTTTTCATCATGCAGGGGCGTCTGCTCCAGCCGCATCAGCGCGGGCGAGAGGAATCCGGCGAGGCTGGCCACTGCTGCCAGCACGCCCGCCACCACAAAGACCCAGCGCACGCCGATGGCGGCCCCCAGCGGCCCCACCAGCGCGAGGCCCACGGGCGCGGCCAGGCCCATGACCGTGGACAGCAGCGAGAGGGCGCGGCCCTGCAACTGGTTGGGAATGATGGTTTGCAGGGCGGCCGTCATGGGCGCGTTGCCGTACACGAAGGTTGCCCCGCTGACCACCCACCACACCACGGCCAGCCAGAAGGCATTGGCGGGGGCCAGCGCCGTCAGGGCCACCGTGAGGCACGACAGTGCAAAGGCGATCAGCACGGTGGCAATCCGCCGTTTTGGATTCAGGGCCGTGACGAGCAGTCCACCCGCGATCATGCCCACTCCCGACAGTCCTTCCATCAGGGCAACCTGCGGAGCGCCGCCCCCAAAGTACGATTTGACCAGCAGGGGCGTCAGGGTAAAGGTGGGCATGACCGCCAGCACCACCACCGCCAGCAGCCCATAGAGGCGGCGCAACCCCGGATGATTCCACACCAACGACACGCCTTCCCGGAACTCCAGCCACACGCCCAGCCGCTCCCCTTTGGGCGTGTGAATCTGCGGAATCCGGTAGATCAGCAGGGGCACGATGCCCAGCAGGGCGGTGAACACATCAATGAGCAGTGCGCCCTGAAGCGGCATGACACTGATGGCGAGTGCGCCCAGCGGCGCGGCGGCCACGGTCATGATGCCCATCAGGGACTGATTCAGGCC
>JAQBPF010000381.1 GCA_028287665.1 Deinococcus sp.
GATCGGGCACCTGCGGCACGGGCACGGCAAAGGGCAACACATGCACCAGCACAGGCATCCCCGTGAGGCGGTCGGTGGCCCGGAACGTCCGGACCTCTGGACCGTCAAGGGCGGCAGAGCGTCCGGCCAGGTCACGGCCCGGCAGTTCGCGTGCCGCCACATAAGGACCAATCGGCTTCATTGTGGGCAAGTATACGGCGCACTGGGGCAGATTTCAGATGGGAACCGAGCCAGAGGGCATCCATAGAGACTTTAGGGAACACAGGCAGGCAGCGCACAGTCAAATCCGCCTGTCCGCTTCTGCCATGAGATCACAGTCGACGCGCCTCAGAACCGCCTGAGGACACCACATTCAAGCCGCTTTCTGAGCTTGCCCTACCGGCTCTGTACGCCCATGCCCAGATTCTGTGTCACGGCGTCCTGCATCTTCTTCTGGCTGTCCTGCACTTCTACGGCCACTGTTTCGCCGCTCTCCAAGTCCATCACGAAGTGGTCACCTTCCAGCCGCACCCGCGACAGAATCTGCTCGTCTCCCTGTGGGCGCGTGGTGGCCCGGAGTTCCACGTATTTCCTCATCGGCGTGCGGATCACTTTGGGGGCCAGCACTTCTTCCACCTGAAAGATGCCGCCGGAATTGTTCATGGTCACGCTGATCAGCACGGGCATGTGGCGGCCCCGTTCGATCACCACCTGATCCACGGCGAGCGCACTGATGGAATGAATATCGACGCTGCCCAGATTGAAGGCTTTGCGGCCCCGGCCTTTGGTGATGTCGGTGCCGTCGGCCACGGCCACGATGCCGCCCTCCAGCGTCAGCGGCGGCGGATTCAGGTCGTGGCTGTTGATGGCCCCCAGAATAAAGGCCCGGATTTTGGCCCGCTTGAACGGGTCGGCGTACAGCGGCCCCATGATCCGGTCCAGAATCGGCAGGGCCAGCGCCACACCGTGCCCCTCGTGTCCTACACGGTGAATCTGGTTGCCGATGTCGTGCAGCATCGTGCCCAGAATCACGGTCAGAAACACGTCTTCGGCGTCGCCCACACCCGATTCCATGATGTCGGTCTTCACGCCTGCATCCAGCAGCAGCTCAGTAATGGCGAGGCTGGCTGCGCCGGTAATAAAGGCGTGGACGCGCCCGTGATCGTTGTAACCGAGCTTCCTCATGGTGATGTAGTTCGCCATGTCCCAGTGCGCCAACGCCTCCGGATCGACCCGCAGCGCGTTGTAGGCAGCCAACGCTCTGGGATACGCCTCCAGGTCCAGCCGAATGGCCTGATTCGCTTCCTCGATCAGCTTGACGCGGGGCGTGGCATATTCCACCACCCGCCCCGGCTGTTTGCCTTCCACATCCTGCACCTTGCCGCCCGATACGTTCAGGGTAAATTTGGCGTCTCCGGTGGAGGATTCGGCTTGCTCCAGCTCTGTTTGCTCCAGCTCTGTTTCTGGTGCAGCGTCCTGCACGGGCAATTTCGAATCGTCGTTCATCTGTGTTCTCCTCTACCGGGTTCTCCCCTGCTGATTGCCTCACGCAGCCCAGTTCACGTGGATCACCATTACGCCCAGAAAACCCGACCTACAAAACGAAATGGCCCGGCCTGAACCGGGCGCTCATTTCATCACATAGGGTCTGACAAGAGCTTGAATCTGGCCTTGATGCGGGGCTTATGGGAACGGTTCAGAAGCTTTTCGCCGCTCACACTTTCGCCATTCACACTATGCCCAGAGCTGTGGCAACCCTGACCTCTGCGCCCCGACTTATTTGCTCTGACTTACTCGCCCTGAAAGTCTGCCGGACGCTTTTCCAGAAAGGCAGCTGTGCCTTCACGGAAATCTTTGGTGGCGGTGGTCATGCCGAACAGGTCGGCCTCAATCTCCATGCCGCCTTCCAGCGTGGTGTCCAGCCCGCGCCGCACGGCTTCTTTCACCAACGAGAGGGCAATGGGTGCGTTCTTCAGGATCTGCTCGGCCACTTCGCGGGCCTTCATCAGGGGGTCGTCGGCGACGTAATTCACCAGGCCCATCATCAGGGCTTCCTCGGCCTTGACCTGGCGGGCGGTGAGCATCATATCCAGTGCCCGGCCCATGCCGATCAGGCGCGACAAGCGCTGCGTGCCGCCAAAGCCGGGAATCAGACCCAGCGACACTTCGGGCAGACCAAGCCGGGCAGTGGGAGACGCCACGCGGATATCGCAGGCCAGCGCCAATTCCAGCCCGCCGCCCAGCGCAAAGCCGTTGATGGCGGCAATGACCGGAATGGGCAGGCTGCTAATCTGGTGCATCACGTCCTGCCCCGACAGAGACAGTTCGCGGCCCGCGTACACGCCGTCTATGTTGGAAAATTCGGCAATGTCGGCCCCGGCCACAAACGCCCGGTCGCCGCTGCCCGTGATGATCAGTGCGCCGATTTCAGCGTTCTCGATCATCAGTTCGATGGCCTGCGAGATCTCGCTGAGGGTGTCGCCGTTCAGGGCGTTCAGGGCTTTGGGACGAGAAATAGACAGCACGGCGATGGGGCCATGCTGGTCCAGTTGCACGTTGCGGAAATCGTATTCGTCGATCATGGTCATGCTGCCTATCCTGACACGGGTGGGCGGAACGGTCTAAGGGTCTGGCATCTAAGGTGCTGGGGCGGGGGCGTCACCTGCTTCCGCTGTTCAGGGCAAGAAATTCTGGCCGACCTTTCCCCCACCACACCTGCCCCATCGACCCCTGACCACAGCGTTCCAGAAGTTTCTGAATAGGTATGAAGCGTGATTCGGGTTACCATCACGCCCTATCCCACTCACGACCGAACTCTTACTCCTTACGAAACGCTGTATTGACGCCTAGGCCTTGGCTTCCTGCGCGTCCAACCGCACCACAGCCTCCAGCGCCACCTTCACCATTCGGTCTACTCCGGCGGCCAGCACGTCGTCGGGCACCAGTTGAGGATCGCCAATATCGTTGCTGCACGCGGTCAGGCAGGCGGCACGCAGCCCATGTAACGCGGCCACCAGAAAGATCGCGCTGGCTTCCATCTCGAAGCCCAGGACTCCTCGGGACGCCCACAGGCGGGCGTGGTCGGGCGTGCTGGCATAGAAGGCGTCCTCGGTCATCACAAGGCCGATATGGTGCGGGGCATTCAGGGCGCGGGCCGCGTGTACGGCAGCTTCCACGACCTCAAAGCTGGCTGCGGGAGCATAAGGAGCGCCGCCCAACAATTGGCGTGTGGTGCCGTCGTTGGGCACGGCAGCGGTGGCAATCACCAGATCACCGGGAGCCACAGCAGGCGTTGCGCCGCCAAGTGTGCCCACACGAATCAGCGTCTTGGCCCCCAGACGTGCCAGTTCCTCGGTCACGATGGCGGCACTGGGACAGCCCATTCCGGTGGTCTGGATGCTAACGCGCACGCCTTTATAGGTGCCCGTAAAACCCAACAATTGACGGTGGCTGGTGTACTCGGTCACGTTCTCAAGGGAGGTGGAGGCGATGTGGCGGGCGCGGTTGGGGTCACCGGGCAACAGCACATAGTCGGCCACATCGCCGGGTTGGGCACGCACATGAATCTGGCTCATAGAGACCAAGTATAGGGAACAGGCCTTCATCTGGACCAGAAAGACCTCCAAGTGGGCCACTTTGCCGACCACAGCTGACTTTTCTTGATGGATGAACAAGGGCTAAGCACGGCGTACATGAGAACTACCTCATGAAGACCAAGGCTGAACGGTCTGAAAGGTTTCTCATCTTAATCGTTGAAGATACCGCTGGCAGGCCGAAGACGCCTCTCATGTTGTGGGCCTTTTTTATCACATGGCTCTTATTTTCATGTACTTTCAGTCAGTTATGCAAAAACCTTCCAATTGCAGCGCAGAGAACACTCTGG
>JAQBPF010000386.1 GCA_028287665.1 Deinococcus sp.
CCGAAATAATGGGCGCGATCAGGGTGGCCGCCGCCGCTGCGAGCGCCCCCGAACTGGCGAAGGTCATCATGCCGACGCGGTTGGTATTCACGCCCACCAGCCGCGCCCCCTCGCGGTTCTGGCTCATGGCCTCGATGGTGGCCCCGGTCAAGGTGCGCTTGAGAAAGTAATTCAGGCCCAGCATGACCACCACTGACGCCGCGATGACCAGCAGGCGCTGCCAAGTGACGATGACGCCGCCCACGTTCACGATTCCGGGGACAGGTTCAGTGATCTGTTTGAAATCCGGCCCCCAGACGAGTTGCACGGCGGCTTCCAGAAAAAACAGCACGCCGATGGCGGCGATCATGGGATGCACGTGGGGCGCGTTTCTCATCGGGTAAAAAATCACGCGCTCCATGAAGGCGGCCAAGAGCGCCACGCCCACCGCCGAAATGAGCAGCGCGGGCACGTAGCCCCAGCCCAGCCCGGTGAGAACCGCGTAGCTGAGGTACGCACCCAGCATGTACAGCCCGCCGTGGGCAAAATTGGGGACGCGCATCACGCCGTAGACCAACGTGAGGCCCAGGGCCACCAGCGCGTACACGCCGCCCAGCGCCAGCGCATTAAACAGTTGTTGCAAAAAAGTAGACAAGGGCAGGTCTCCTGAGACAGATTCCGATTGAGAGCCGAGCAGGTGTGGCTTTCGGTCCGGGCAGAGCGAATAGGAAGGAATACGGAGTCCGTATCAAACAAAACCGCGCCCCAACACGGATGCAGGGCGCGGGCAGTGGACGCTGGGTCAGGCGGGCCGGGGCAGCAGCGAAGGCCCGCCTGTTGCTCCGCGCGTGGGCCTTACTTGAAGACCGTCTTGACGCGCAGCTTGGTGTATTTGCCGTTCTTCACGCTGGCGATAATAAATTCTGCGTCGGCATGGCCCCCCGCCGAAACGCCCAACATCTTGTAGACCGTCTTGCCCTGAGGAAGTGCCTTGGCAGCGGCGTTCAGCTGGGCACGGATGGCCTGCGCGTCGTCGGTGGTTCCGGCCAATTCCATCGCCTTGGCCACCACGTTCATGCCCATGTAGTTCAGAGCGGCTTCACTGGTCGGAATCTTCTTGTAGGCCCGCTGGTACTGCGCCACGAAGACCTGTGTCCCCGCAAATTCCTTGGTGGGCAGCACGCCGACCGAGCCGTCCAGGTAAGAGCGGGGAACGATGGTGTCCATCTGCTCGAACTTGGCCTGATCCATCACGATGAATCCACCCTTGAAGCCCTGCTCGCGGGCGGCCTTGACCACCAGCGCGGTGGGCTGGCTGGGGCCGCCGATAAACAGCACGTCGGGTTTTTCGGCCAACGCCTTGGTCACGGCGGAGGAGTAATCCACGGTGGTGGCGTAATCCACGCCGTTGTTGGTGCCCACCGTGCCGCCCTGTTTGGTCCACTCGCCGGTAATGGCTTCGGCCCACTGCTTGCCGTAGGCGCTGGTCGTGCCCACCATGCCCAGCTTCTTGCCAAAGGCCTTCATCTGCGTGGAGACGAAGGGCTGGAGATAGTTGTCGTAGCGGGGAGGAAGCATGAAGGTCAGCGGGTTCTTGGACTCCAGAATCTTGGGCTCGCTGGAGTAGGCCACCAGCAGGAACTCGGGGTCGCGGGTGGTCAGGGGCTGCACGGTCAGGATGCCCCCGGCGTGCGGCACGAAAATAATGTCGATGCCCTGAGAGGTCAGGCGCTTGACGTTGGTGGCGGTTTCGTTGGGCAGGTAGCGGTCATCCAGGGCCACCAGCTTGAAGGTGACTTTCTCGCCCTTCACGGTCACGCCGCCTGCCTTGTTCATTTCGTTGATGGCCATATCCAGGCCCGACTGCACGTCTTTGCCGTAAAAGGCGGCGCCGCCCGACAGGGGGCCGCTGTAGCCGATATTCACGACTTTGTCGGCCAGTGCCGACGCACCGAGGAGCGCCACGGCGAGGGAAGCGAGTTTGAGAGCAACTTTCTGGCCGTGCTTGCTGGAACCGTGCTTCATAGTGGGTCCTCCTGCCGGGTAACAGACAGCGGCGAGAGGTAAAAAGATCTACCGCCGTGAGACTGGCTGTTCCTGAATTCTGAATAACGTTGTGTTTAATGTTCATGCTGGCATGCAGGAATAGGGTTGTCAATTCATTCTGTTTCAATCCGCCCGTCTGCCCCCAATCTTTGAACTGGCTCTCCAAATCTCACTTTCCGCTCATAAAATCTGCCAAGCAGTGATTTTGGCCCCTGTAGGCGCGATACTGCACCCCGATGAACGATCAGCCCGCTCCGATTGCCCCCGCCCCGCGCAGCCGCGCCCGCATGCTGGAACTGGTCTTTCCCAAAGACAGCAACTATCACGGCACGGCGTTCGGCGGCTTCGTGTTGTCTCTGATGGATAAGGCCGCGAGTGTGGCCGCCGTGCGCCATTCCAGAGGCTCGGTGGTCACGGCCCGCATGGACGGCGTGGATTTTCATCTGCCTATCCGGGTAGGCGACGCGGTGGCGCTGGACGCCCGCGTGGTGCGTGTAGGCCGCACGTCCATGACCATCCGGGTCGATGTGTACCGCGAAACGATGGCCAGCGGCGAGGTACAACTGGCGACCACCGGGCATTTCGTGTTCGTGGCGCTGGATGAACAGGGCAAGCCGCGCCCCGTGCCCGCCCTGCACGAAGGCGCAGACCTGGCCCAGAACGACCCCGATTTCGAGGAGCGGCCATGACCGGTGACACGCTGCATCTGACCCTGGTCCGGCACGGAGCCACCGACTGGAACGGCATAGGCCGCTGGCAGGGCTGGACCGATACGCCGCTGGGCACCCTGGGCGAATCGCAGGCCGCACGTCTGGCCGCACGCCTGAGCAATCAGACCTTTGACGCCGTGTACAGCAGCGACCTGAGCCGCGCCGCCCGCACCGCCGAACTGAGTTTGCCGGGCGCACCCCTGCACCTGGATGCACGCCTGCGCGAGATGCATTTCGGGCAATACGAGGGCGTGACCACCGACGCCGTGACCCACGACCCCGATTACGCGGGCTGGCAGCGCGACCCCTGGCTCTTACCTGCCCCCGGCGG
>JAQBPF010000390.1 GCA_028287665.1 Deinococcus sp.
GCTATACACTCAGGCGATACGATCATGGATATACAGCGCTCCCCCAAACCACACGTCACGCGTTCTCAACTGGTCGTGACCCATCTCCGCGAAGTGATGAGCCGCCTTCCCCCCGGTGAGCGGCTGCCCAGTGAGACGGCGCTGAGTCAGGAGCTGCGGGTCAGCCGCACGACCGTGCGCGACGGGCTGGCGGCGCTCGAACGGGAAGGCCTGTTGGTCCGGCAGCACGGGCTCGGAACCTTCAAGGCCGAGCCGCCGCTGCACGCGCCGCTGGGCCGGGTGCTGCCGATTCCGGACCTGATCCGTGCGTCGGGCTATGAGCCGCGGGTGGAGACCTGGACCCGGCGCCTCGCCCCCGCGGATCCAGAAACCCAGCGCGACCTGCAGCTGCGCCCAGGGGCGCTGGTCACCTGGATTGACCTGCTGTATCTGGCGGGGCAGCGTCCGGCGGTCCAGGTCACCTACGCCCTGGCCCCGCAGGTGACCCAGGCCATTCAGACCTGGAGTTCTTTCGAACCCACCAAAGGTGTGATCGATTTTCTGACCCCCTACCTGCCGGACCCCCTGTCCCATACCTCGACGCGCATTTCCGCCGTGAGCGCCGATGACGCCACGGCCGCCCTGCTGCACCTGACGCCGGGCAGCGCGCTCCTGCGCTTCGTGACGCTGGGAATCTCCACGACGGGCGAGCGGCTGTACCGGAACGTGTCCGCTCAATCCGGCAACCTGCTGGATGTCCACATTCTCCGGATGATGCCGCCTGCCCGCGGCGAGTGAGTCCGGGCAGGCGGCCCCACAGAGTGACCGGGCTCAGCGGCCCAACGCCGCCGACGGTGGGGAACACCTCGTTCAGAACCGTTCCAGGACCCTGCGGACCTTGAGGCAACGCCGCTGGCCGCTGTGCCGTGAGCAGCCGGGAACGGCCCCTGCTGCGGGTCTTACAGCCCGCAGAGGTGAACCTCGACACCCAGAGCATCAAAGAGGGCCGCTTTGACGTTCAGGGCTTTCAGGGCCACCTCCCGGCTGGGGGCGTAGGCCACCTGAATGTGGTTGGCCTGGTGCTGGGCCATCATCTGATCGCGGCTGACTCCCTCCAGAACGGCGTTCATGATCGGCCACTGGGGCGTGGTGAGCGCCCACCGCCGCTGCACTTCCGCTTCCGGGAGGGCCACGGACTGCCCGAGCCCAAGGTCGATGTGCAACCGGCCCCCTTGAACGTAGACCCGGGACCACACCACATCACCCGGTCGGCTCTCCCCTTTGAGCGTCCCGCCGCCCTGAGCGAAAAACATTGGGGGCTGACGTTCACTCGACGCGCCTGCATAGCCACCGGCGAAATGAGAGGCGGGGGCGGCGCCGGAGATCATAAAGACCCAGACGAACTGTCCTTCGTAGTCCTCGCCCCACCGCAGGTCATGCAGGGTGTTCGAGGGGTCAAGCCCCAGAGCGGTCCATACCTGCTGCGTCAGCAGTCCGTCGACGGCGGCGCCCTCGTCGACCTCGTTGAAGTGGGGCAAGGCCTGAGCGCCGTACAGCACTTCACCGGTGCGGGCGTCGTGGACAGGCGGCCGCTCGGGGTTGTTCAGCAGCCCCTCGGCCAGGTCACTGGCGGGGGCCAGATCCTTGAGCCCCTGCTGGTACTGGATGCCGATGGCGTCGCAGCCAAACTGCGCGGCGATCCGGACAGCCGCCAGATACATCTTGAGCTGGCCGAGGGTCTGGTCGCGCGTCAGTTCAGTGGCGGGGTCGCTTCCCCAGGCGAACTGCATGCCGCGTGCCAGCAGCCAGTCGAGGGCCGCCTGCGCTTCATCCCCGGTGACCCGCTGCATTTCAGCGTACAGCGCGGACTGGCTCAGGCGTTCCTTATACACGCCCAGAGGGTTGAGCAGCTCGTCGTCAATCACGGCGTTGTACATGCCCATGCATCCTTCGTCGAAAATCCCCAGGATCGCCTGCCTCTCCCTGAGGGCCAGGGCCAGTTCTCCGCCCAGCGTCCGGTCGGCCAGGGGGAGACGCCGCGCCTCAAAGGGCCGGACATGCGAGCGGTCATGGGTCACCTGACCTGACTGCACCCATTCGCGCAGCAGAGAGGTAAAAAAATCGTCCTGAAAATCTTCACTCCAGAGCGTGCTGTACGGCACACCCATCTTGGTCAGGCTGCCGTTGAGGTTAAGGAGGCCCACCAGACCAGGCCACTGCCCACTCCAGTTGGCCACGGTCAGAATGGGTCCCCGGTGAGCGCGCAGGCCCGCCAGAACATGGTGGCTGTATTGCCAGACCGCTTCGGCGACGATCACTGGCGCGTCTTTGGGAATCTGCCGGAACACGTCCATGCCCATCCGCTGCGAGGAAATAAAGCCGTGGTGTTCGTGTGGGTCAGTCCCATGGGCGCGGGTGACCTGCACGCCCAGCGCCGCCAGGGCCTGGGTCAGGTGCGTTTCCATCTGGACCTGGGCGGGCCAGCATTGCTGATTGGCCGCGAGGCGCATGTCCCCGCTGGCGACCAGGTAGGCCTCGGTCAAAGGCAGTGAAGTCAGGGTCATAGATTCTCCAGAAAAGAAGCCCGCAGGCGGTTTGCCTGCGGGAGGGAAAGGGCAGTCAGCAGGAAACGGGAGGGAAAGGCTGCTTGATGGTGGGGGCCTGCGCCGGTCTAGTCTGCCCCTGGTGAAGACCGGCAACGCAGGGGTCAGCTGCTACGTGACGGCGTCCCGCACCGGAAGGCCGACCAGAGGCAGACCGTCTGCGGCCAGGCTCCGGGCAAACGTCTCGAGCTGCTGAATCAAGGCGCGCTTTTCTTCAGCGCCCAGGTTGGGCAGCGGCAGGCGGGAGGGGCCATTGGCCAGCCCACGCCACTCCACA
>JAQBPF010000423.1 GCA_028287665.1 Deinococcus sp.
GATGCCGATGGCCGGAAGCAGGCCGCCGATGGTGGTGGGAATCAGGCAGACCAAAAGGGCCACCAGCGTCACCACATTGACCTCTACGCCCACAAAACGGGCCATCAGTGGAAGCGTCGCCACCACCAGCAGGAAAATCAGCGTGAGCGCCGCCAGCAAAATACTCAGCGCCAGTTCGTTGGGGGTTTTCTGGCGGCTGGCCCCTTCCACCAGCGCAATCATGCGGTCAAGAAAGGATTCCCCCGGCTGGCTGGTCACGCGAACCACGATCCGGTCAGACAGGACACGCGTGCCGCCCGTGACGCCGCTGTGATCAGTTCCGGCCTCGCGGATCACGGGCGCACTTTCCCCGGTAATGGCGCTCTCGTCCACGCTCGCCAGCCCGTCGATGATCTCGCCGTCTCCAGCCACGATGTCGCCCGCCTCGATTACGATCAGATCACCGCGCGCCAGGCGGGTGCTGGGCACAGTTTCTTCCGTACCAGTCAAGGTTCCACCGATCAGGCGGCGGGCGGGCGTGTCTTCGCGGGCGGCCCGCAAACTGGCAGCCTGCGCCTTGCCGCGTGCTTCGGCCAGACCTTCGGCAAAGTTGGCAAACAGTACGGTCAGCAACAGCAACACGGCAATAGCCGCTTCGTACCCCCAGCTTTTGCCGGTAGCGATGTTGGCAAGAGTCAGGTACAGCGTCACAACTGAACCCACCAGCACGACAAACATGACCGGATTGCGGGCCATAGAACGCGGGTTGAGTTTGACCACGCTGGAGCGCAGAGCGCCGCGCACCTGTTCGGGGGCAAACAGGGATTTCTTGGCAGACGTGGGCACGGGATTTGGAGAGGGACTGGGGGCGGGCAGATCGGGCAGAACGGTCATTTGATGGCTCCAGGAGAGGAAACTGCGGTAGGAGAAGAAAGTGTCAACTGCTCGGCCACTGGCCCCAGCACCAGCGCAGGCGCGAAATTCAGCAGTTGCAGCAGCAGCATCACGCTCAGCAGCGTTCCGGCAAACACGGGCGTATCCACGCGCAGGGTGCCGCTGGTTTCGGGTGCGGCCTTTTTCTGGGCCAGGTATCCGGCGATGGCGAGTGGCCCCAGAATGGGCAGGAAACGGGCCAGAATCAGCACGACGGCACAGGTGATGTTCCACCAAGGGGTGTTGTCGCCCAGACCTTCAAACCCGCTCCCGTTGTTGGCGTAGGCGCTGTTGTACTCGTACAGAACCTGCGACAGGCCGTGAAAACCGGGGTTGGAATTGGCCGTGATGTTGGGCAGGGCCAGGGCCGCCGCCGTAAAACCCAGCACCAAGAGCGGCTGAAGCAAGATGACCAGTGAGGCCAGTTTGATTTCGCGGGTTTCGATTTTGCGGCCAAACAGTTCAGGCGTGCGGCCCACCATCAGGCCCGCGATGAACACGGTCAGGATCACGAACACCAGCATGTTGATCAGCCCCACACCGATGCCGCCGTATACATCGTTCAGGAACATGCCGAGTTGGGGAATCAGACCACCCAGAGGCGTAAAGCTGTCGAGCATGCCGTTCACGCTGCCGTTGCTGGTCTGGGTGGTCAAGCTGCCCCACAGCGCGGTGGCATCGGTGCCGAAGCGCACTTCTTTGCCTTCCAGATTGCCGCCCACGGCGGCCAGTCCAGACAGGGCCGCGTTGGGTTGCCGCTCGGCCAACACCGCGCCCAGGGTCAGGCCCGCTGACATCACACTCATGACAGCAATCAGGGCCACCCCAAAGCGTCGGCGGCGCAGAAACAGGCCAGCCGACATCACCAACGTCACCGGAAACAGGATGATGGACACGCTCTGGAACAGGTTGCTGAGCGGAGTGGGGTTTTCCAACGGCACCGCACTGTTGGGGCCGTACCAGCCACCGCCGTTGGTGCCCAGTTGCTTGATCGCCACCATCGCGGCCACCGGACCCACGGGAATGGTCTGGGTGGTGACGACCTTCCCTTCAATGGTCTGAGGGTCTATCAGCGTGGCCGTTTTCGCCCCACCAAACGTACTCGGCACGCCCTGAAAGGTCAGCAGCAACGCCAGCACGAATGAAGCTGGCATAAGCAGGCCAATCGCCCGCGTCACGTCCAGATAGTAATTGCCGACATTGGTTTCCCCCCTGAAGCCGCGCAGAACAGCAAACAGCGCCGCCATGCCTACCGCCGGAGTAATGAATTGCAGCGCCGTGATCCCCAACAGCTGAGACAGGTAGCTGAGGCCACTTTGCCCGCCGTAATGCTGTTGATTTGTGTTGGTGATGAAGCTGGCGGCGGTGTGCAGCGCGGTATCCCAGCGCAGATTGGGAATGCCGTCGGGATTGAGGGGTAGGCCGCCCTGCAAGGCGTAGAGCAAGAAGGCGAATATGCCGATCAGAACATTGGTGCCCAGCAGAGCAGCGCCGTACTGCCGCCAGTTCATCGGGCGCGTAGCGTCTATTCCGCTCAGGCGCAGCAGGCCAGACGAAAAGCGGGAAGCGGGTGCAGAAAACAGCCGCGCAATCAGGGTGCCCAGCGGCACCGCCAGCGCAAAAGCCAGCGCGTAGGTCAGAAAAATATCCATTTCAGAGCTTTTCCGGCAGCGCGAGGGCGGTGGCCACCACACCAAAGAGGGCCAGCAGGATCAGCAAACCGATCACCATGCCCACGGCTAAAACCTCTCGGCACGAATAAGGGCGTAGAGCAGATAGACGGCCAGGGCCAGCACCAGCAGAAGCAAGAACACATCCATAGGAGGCATCCTCGGCCCCCGCCGGGCAGCGCAGCACCCTGCTTGTGGCTATCCCAGTGGGCCAGTTGGCCAATTCATTCGGCCTGTGCCCGCTCTAGGCTGGGCCAATGATGGGGAACCCCCCGAAGCCTGAACCGATCTCGCAGGCCAACCGCCAACCGCCTGCAACGCAACCATCTGGAACGCCGCCTGAAATACAACCGCCTCCCGCTGAAGATTTTGCCCACACCACAGGCACTAGACTGGACAGCGTGAATTCGGCCCTGCCTGTCCGGTTTGCTGTGCCCGGAGAACGCACCGCAGCGGCCTTGGCGTGGACTCTTCTGGGCCTCATTACTGCCGCAGACATCCTGACGCCCGCCCAGTGGGTGCTGGGCACATTGCTGAGTGCGCCGGTGGCCCTGGCCGCGTTGGGAGCCTCGCAGCGCACCACCTTGGCGCTGTTGGCGGCCAGTGTGGCGGCCAACCTGCTGGCAGGCAGCCTGAACGCCGGACGCGACGGCATCACGACGTTTGACGCTGTGAACCGCGCCGTCAGCGTTTTGACCGTGCTGATGGTCGGCCTGCTGACCCTGCGCGCCCGCCAGGCCAACGCCCGCGCCGCCCGCCTGGCCGAGGAAGAACGCCGCCTGACCTTTGAGCGCGGCCTGCGGGCCCTGGTCGAAAGCGTGAGCGGGCCGCTGGGCGAGGCTGAATTCGTGACCCGTGCAGCGGCGGCCCTGCACACCCTGACCGGAGCGCGGAGTGTAGAGATCGGCGCGGTAGACCGGGCTGTTCTGCGCGAGCCGTATGCCCGCAGTCTTGGCAATGGCACGGGCAATGCGGCTGATACGGAAAACAGTTCATACCAGAAGCAGCCCCCACGCCTGAACACCCGGCTGCCGCTGGAAGTTCTGACACGCCCCCCCAGTCCCGGCACCAGCACCCAGAGCAACGTGTGGGCCGTGCACGGGGGCGATCTGGTCCTGGCCCGCCTGTCTCGCCGTGCCGCTGCGGAGGGTGGGGGAGACCTGCTGGTGCTGATGGAACGCCCGACCGCCCCACCCGGAGAAATAGCGCAGGCGGTGAGCACGCTTCAGCCGCTGCTGGATAGAACCGGATTGTTGGATGAATTGCGGCTGCAACGCGCTCAATTGGCCGAACGCGGCGAAGTGTTGCGCGATCTGGTCTACGCCTTTTCGCACGATCTGAGAACACCACTGATGGCCAACGCCATGAGCATGGAAACCGCCCTGCGCGGTGCATACGGCCCCTTGCCGGAAGCTTACCGCGCCACCCTGCACAATGGGCTGGAGGCCAACGCCACCCTTCTGGCGCTGGCCGATCAACTGTTGGCAGTAGCCAAGGTGGAGGGCGGCGAACCCGAAGACCCGCCCAGCGACGTGAATCTGCGCGACGTGACGGTGGGTGTACTGTCTCAACTTCAGGCCAGGGCCGAGGCCCGCAGCATCACACTGGAACCGCATCTCAGTGGCGTGCGCGTGCAGGGCCGCCCCCACGATCTGCGCCGCGCCGTACAGAATCTGATCGACAACTCCGTCAAATTCAGTCCGCCCGGCGGCACGGTACGCGTGACCCTCAGGGCCGATGCCGACGAAGCCATTCTGACCGTGCAGGACGACGGCCCCGGCGTCAGCGCCGCCCGCATTCCCACGTTGTTTCAACGGTTTCGTGGAGGCGGCGCAGGCAGCGGCACGGGGCTGGGGCTGTACCTTGCCCGCCGAATCGCGCAGGCGCACGGCGGAAACGTGACCTACGCCCGCACGGCCCGGGCCCAGAGCGCCTTTACCCTGACCCTCCCCCTCGAACTTCCTCCCAGCACACCGGAGCGCCCATGACTGCCACGCCATCACCGACCCGGATTCTGCTGATCGAGGATCACGCCTTTACCCGCGACGGGTTGCGGGCGGCCATCAATCTGGAGCCCGACCTGCGCGTGACTGCCGAGGCCCGCAGTGGGGATGAAGGGCTGGAAGTGTTGGCACAGCATGAGGTTGATGTGGCGGTGGTAGACATCGGCCTGCCCGGTATAGACGGCATTCAGACCTGCGCCGAAATCAAACGGCGCTGGCCTGCCGTGCGCGTGGTGATGCTGACGGCCCACGACCTGCGAGACGAAGTGTTTGCGGCGCTGGCAGGCGGGGCCGATGCTTACTGCCTCAAAAGCGCCCAATCTGACCTGCTGCTGCTGGCCATTCGTGCCGCTGCCGCCGGAAGCGCCTACCTTGATCCACAGGTGGCCCACCACGTGCTGGGCGGCATCCGCGCCCCTGATACGGCCTCGCCCCTGACCCCCCGCGAGATGGATGTCCTGAGGCTGATTGCCGATGGACTGGCCAACAAAGACATCGCCGTTCGACTCGGAGTCAGCGTCAGCACCGTGAAGCTGCATGTGCAGGATTTACTGGTAAAACTTCAGGCCGCCGACCGCACACAGGCTGCCGTCAAGGCGCTGCGACGCGGGCTGCTCTGAGGTCAATTGCCCCTACGCCTGTCCCCGTTCATCCGGTGGATGCAGCTGGTCTGACTCGTGCATTCCTGTTCGCTCTAGCGCATACCCAATGCGCTGGGCCAGGCTTTCCAACAGATACCGGCGCTGCGGCGTCACCGCGTGCCAGGTAGTGAAACTGGTCAGGCAGAGGACCCCGATCAGACGAGTGGCATCGTAAACCGGGGTGGTCAACACACTTTTAAGCCCGGCCTCTTTCCACTCAGGCACTCCACGCGGATCGTTTTGATAATCGGCACTCCAGGTGGTCTGCCTGGATCTCACAGCCTCACCCGTGGTCCCTTGCCCGGTGTCCAGATGGGCCAGAAGCTTGTCATGAATGCCCCGCAGTTCGGAAGCTCCAGAAAAATTGAGGAGCCTGAAACTGCCGTCCACACGTCCGTAATAGGCTGCCGCCTCAAATCCCACCAGATTCAATGACAACGCCAGTCCCAGCGGCAATAGATCTTCTGGAGTGGCCAAAAGATCAAGTTGCCGGGCATATTCTTCCAGAGATTCGGGCTCGATCCCGCTGCCCTGGGTCACCTGAACTTCGCGCTGATGCTGCTTAAGCGTATACATCCGCTCGTCGGCGACTGCAATGGGCCGTTCAAGGGCTTCGGGCACCACCGCTTCAGCCACCCCAAAAGCAAAAGCTGGAAGACCGGGCCGCGCTCCCGGTATAGACTGCAAGGCCGCCCGCAAAATCTCCTTGATCTCATCCGGCGAAGTCTGCGGAGTCAGGGCCACAAACTCATCTCCGCCCCAACGCCCGATCAGACTGCCTGCAGGGAGGGCCGCCGTCAGGGCTTGGGCGATGCTGTGCAGAAACAGGTCGCCTGTGTTGTGGCCCTGCACGTCATTCATCAGTTTTAAACCGTTCACGTCGATGAGCGCGACTGATACGGGCGTGTTGCCGGGCAATTGCTGATAGGCGCGAATCAGTCCAGA